>DSAR01000054.1 GCA_011046405.1 Chloroflexota bacterium
ACGCTGGCGCTCGTGGGGATCGGCACGGTCGAGCCTTCACCGTTGCTGGCCAGCAGCGGTAATATCTTTTCGGACGAGGAACTGGCTACGCTCCGTGAAAACGGCGCGGTGGGTGACATCCTCTACCGGTTCTATGACGCCGAGGGGAATCCCGTACAGACGCCGCTCGCCGAGCGTGTGACGGGAATGGATCACGAGCAATTACGGCGTGTCAAACGTGTCGTCGGTATTGCCGGTGGGGCGCGCAAGTTCGACGCGATCCGTGGTGCGCTGAACGGTAAACTGATCAATGTGTTGATCACCGATCGCTTCACCGCCGAGCGTTTGGTTCAAGTATAGGACTATGGCAGGCTTTGTATTAATCCACACAAGGATAAACCTATGAAACTAAAAACATCCTCAATTGTGATTGGAGTGGCACTCATTCTGTTTCTTGTGCTCGCAGGACGCTACGGGTTTACCGTGGTCAGTATCGCAGACGCCGAAAACACGGTGCAAAGCGAAACATTCGATCCCGTTGTGTACGTGGATGGGATATGGGAATCCAGTCTGTTGCCAACTTTCAATGAGAAAGCGGTGGAGCTTTCCAGTATTCTCGCCGAAATGGAGCCGGATGCCGGTGGGACAGCCTCCAAGGATGACTTGACGGCGATTGCCGAACACTATGGGCTGATCACGGTCGGCGAGGCGCACGTCTACATGGTGAAAGGCAGCGGTACGATCGTCAGCGTCAATGCGGAAACCAGCCTGGGGACAGCAGAGGTGGCGCTCGATGGCTATGACGGCCCCATCAAAATTCTATTCTACATCGGCACCCGCATCCCCAGTGATGATACTTCGGTGCGCGACGCGGTTGGCTTCATTACCTTTGGCGACTTCAGGGAACAGACTGAGTACGGGAAGGCGGCAACCGAAATCAACAAACGTGTGCTTACCACCGTTCTGGACGGCATCGACAGGGACAGCCTGGTCGGTAAGTCCATTTCGTTCAAGGGCGCTTTCACCATCCGCACATTTAACCTGATTCAGATCGATGTAAGCAAGATTAGCATTGTGCCGGTTGAAATCGAGCTAGGAGAATGACAATGTCCGCTCTGGCCCATGTTTCCGATGTTGAGACGACTGTTCAAGATCAAATCATCCTCTCCGCCGAAAACATCACCCAAATTTATCCGGGGACGGTGGCGTTGGATGACGTTTCGTTCCGTGTGCGTAAAGGCAAGGTCAACGTTCTCATTGGCGAAAACGGCGCGGGCAAATCCACCTTGATGAAAATTCTGGCCGGGGTGCAACGCCCCACCAGCGGAAAAATCCTTCTCGATGGCGCTGAAATTCATCCACGTTCCCCACTCGAAGCTACCCGTTTGGGCATTGGTATGATCTTTCAGGAATTGAATTTGTGCGACAACCTGAGCGTGGTGGATAACGTTTTCCTCGCGCGCGAAACGACCAGGAGGAATGGTCTGATCGCGCGCAAATCCCAAAAAGAGCGGGCCGGCGAATTGTTGCGCAAGCTCGAGCAAAAAATCGACCCGGATGAGCTTTTGGGCAACCTGCGTATCGGGAAGCAACAGATTGTGGAGATTGCCAAGGCGCTGGCCCAGGACGTGCGTATTCTGATCATGGATGAGCCGACCTCGGCGCTTAGCGCGGCTGAAGTGGAAGTCCTGTTTCGCGTCATTCGGGAACTCAAATCCCATGGGGTGGCCATTATCTACATTTCGCACAAGCTGGAGGAGCTTATGCAAATCGGCGACTACGTCACCATCTTGCGGGATGGGCGCAAGGTTGCCGAAGAGGAAGTCAAAAACGTGAGCCTCAGTTGGATGATCGAGAATATGGTCGGACGCAACCCCGCTACCTTGTTCACCCGCGAGGAACGTCCGCCAGGGGGCGTGCTGCTCAAGGCGGAAAACCTGACTTTACCGCGCGCTGGCGGCGGGTATCTGCTCGATCACGTCTCATTCGAACTGTGCGAAGGCGAGGTGCTGGGCTTTTACGGGCTGATGGGCGCCGGACGTTCCGATCTGGTGGAGTGCCTGGCGGGAGCCCGTCCGCAGGCAACAGGGAGCATCTGGTTGGACGGTCAACCGGTGACAGCGACCACTGTTTTGGAGCGTATCCAGTCCGGATTTGTCCTGATTCCCGAAGACCGGCAACACGACAGCCTGGTGCCAACGCTTTCGGTGATGGACAACATGCTGCTGGCCAGCCTGAGAAAATACCTCAGGGGACTCTTTCTGGCCCCCGCACAAGAAAAATCGGCCACCGACGCGCAGATCAAGGATTTGTCCATCCGTGTGGCGAATTCACAGCAGCCGATCACGGCGCTCAGTGGGGGTAACCAGCAGAAAGTCGTGGTCGCCAAGGGCTTGTTGACCCATCCCAGAGTGTTGCTGCTCGACGAACCAACGCGCGGCATCGACGTTGGGGCGAAGTCGGAGATTTTCACCATCGTCAATCGCCTGGCAGCGCAGCAATACGGGGTGATTTTTGTCTCATCGGAATTGAAAGAGGTATTGGCAATGTCCGACCGTATTCTGGTCATGTCGAAGGGAAAAATTACGGGAGAATTTACGCATCAAGAGGCCACTGAAGAGAAACTGGTCGCAGCTTCAGCGATTGGTCACGGCCCATCAAACGGAGGCAATCATCATGGATCAGGCAACTAGTGTGAAACCGGCGCAGATGAAAAAGAGACGCAACATAACCAAAACTGATATACAGCAGTTCCTGTTACATGGCAGGGCTTTCATTGCCTTGATTCTTGTCACGATTGTTTTCACATATTTGGTGCCGAGATTCCTGACCCCGGCCAATCTCGTGATCTTGTCCAAGCACGTCGCCATCAATGCACTGTTGGCGATTGGTATGACCTTTGTCATCCTGACGGAGGGCATCGACCTGTCGGTGGGTTCGATTGCGGGAATGGTCGCGATGATCGCGGGCGGGATGATCAGAGAGGGCCTCATTTTGCCGCAACTGGGCATCATCATCTATCCCCATACCTGGATGGTTATCGTGCTCGCGCTCATTTTGGGCACCCTGGCGGGCGCTCTCAGCGGTTACGTCATCACCCGTTTCAACGTCGCCCCCTTTATTGCCACTCTGGGCATGTACTACGTCGCGCGTGGTATTGCGGGCTTGCGGAATAACGGTTACACCTTTCCCAACCTGGTCGGGCGTCCCGAATACGGCAACACCGGATTCGAGCTTCTGGGAGCGGGTAACTTTTTGGGCGTCAACTACTCCGTCTGGCTTATGGTGATCTTGGCCGTAGTGGCTTATATTGTGACCAAGCGCACGCCGTTTGGCCGCCACGTGTATGCCATTGGCGGAAATGAACGCGCTGCCGAACTGTCGGGCGTGCGCGTCTCCCGCACCAAGGTTGTGGTCTACAGCATCAGCGGATTCTGTTCGGCCTTGGTGGGCTTGATTATCGCTTCGCAATTGGTGGCTGCGCATCCACTGATCGGGGACGCCTTTGAGTTGAACGCCATTGCCGCCGTGGTGCTGGGCGGCACTTCCCTGGCCGGCGGACGCGGCGGTATGGGGGGCACCATTATTGGCGCTTTTACCATCGGTGTGATGCAGGATGGCATGGTGATGTTGGGCGTTTCGTCATTCTGGCAGAAGGTAATCAAAGGCGCGGTCATTGTCTTGGCCGTGATCATCGATCAGGTTCAGGCGCGCATGCAGGAACGGATCGCGCTTCAGAAACAGCAAGAAATGGCGGCTGTCGAAAACTCTTGAGGACAATGGTTTCTAAAAGGAGGGCTTATCGAATAAAAATCCGAAAACTGTGTGCTCTAAGCTTATTCAAATTTTCACTCACATTTACGAAGGAGAAGACTATGTTTACCAAGAAGTTTACCGTTTTTCTGAGTTTGCTTGTACTCCTGGGCATGTTGCTCAGCGCCTGTGGTGGGGCAAGCAGCACACCGGAGCCGGTGGCCACAGAAAAGCCCGCGGCAACCGCGGCGCCTGTGGTTGAGGAAGGCGGCGGCCTGATCTGCGTGATCGTGCCTGGGGTGGAGAATCCATTCTTTGGCTCGGAGCAGCGGATTGCGGGCGACAAAGCAGAAGAACTCGGTTACGAGACCCTGCGGCTCGTCCACGATGATGATGCCAACAAGGAACTGGAACTGATCGAGACCTGTATTGCCAAAGGTGCGGTGGCGATCATTCTCGACAACGCCGGCGCGGATTCCAGTGTTGCGGCTGTCCAAAAAGCCAAGGATGCCGGTATTCCTTCCTTCCTCATCGATCGCGAGATCAGTCAAGAGGGCGTCGCCGTTTCCCAAATCGTCTCCAATAACTACCAGGGTGCGACCCTCGTGGCCGAAGAATTCGCGCGGCTGATGGGCGAAGAAGGCAAGTACATCGAACTGACCGGGCGTGACACCGACACCAATGCGCACGTACGCTCGCAGGGCTATCACGACGTGCTCGACGCGCTACCGGGCATGGAAATGGTGGCGCAGCAGACGGCGAATTGGAGCCAGACCGAGGCCTTCGACGTGATGGAAAGCCTGTTGCAGGCGCATCCCGATATCAAGGGCGTGATCTGCGGTAACGACACGATGGCCCTGGGCGCGCAGGCGGCGTTGGATGCGGCGGGGTTGGGCGATGACGTGATCGTGGCCGGCTTCGACGGCTCCGACGATGTCAACGAATCCATGCTGGCCGGTAAGATCGACGTGGGAGGGTTGCAGCCCGTGGCCGAAATGGCCACCCAGGCAGCGATCCAGGCCGACCTGTACATCCGCACCGGCTCGACCGGGAAACCTGAAAAGCAGTCCATCGATATGGTCCTGCTCACTCCCGCAAACGCCTGCATGTACACCGGATATGCCCCCAACGGCAAGACCAGTTGTCCGTAGTGGGGAGTGCATCTTGAAGCCTGACGTTATTACAGCAAAGGTGTAATAACGGGGGAGGTGGCGGGCGGTCTGCACAACCGTCCGACCACCTCCCGAGGGGACACCGGCCCTATGGAACCAGTTTCGCAGCCAGTACCATACCAAGGACGGTGTCCCCACCATTATATAGCTATAACCAGACTACAAAAGTCTCACGACGAGATTTGTTAAGCAGGCTCATTTGCTTAACAAGATGCCAACAAAGCGCAGGCGCTTGCTAAGACTTTTGTAGTCTTGGTCGGTGTTTTGACCTAAACTGAACCATCCAGGAGGATACAATGAAAGCAACCAAACTGGCCGTTATCATCGGCAACCGTGACTTTTTTCCCGATAAGTTGGTGACCGAGGCCCGGCAGGATATACAAGCCGTCTTTGCCGAAATGGGTATCGACGCGGTTGTGCTGGCGGAGGAGGACACCAAGCTGGGAGGCGTCGAGACGTGGGAGGACGCCAAGAAGTGCGCCGCTTTGTTCAAGGCCCACGCGGATGAAATCGACGGCATCCTGGTGCTGTTGCCCAACTTTGGCGACGAAAAAGGGGTGGCAGATACGGTCAAGCTTTCGGGCTTGCACGTGCCCATTCTGGTTCAGGCCTATCCCGACGACCTTAGCCAGTTCAACATCGAGCGGCGGCGCGATTCCTTCTGCGGCAAGGTCTCGGCCTGCAACAACCTGCGCCAGTACGGCTACCCCTTCTCGCTGACCGAGCTGCACACGGTCGCCCCCACCAGCGACAGCTTCAAGGCCGACCTGAAGAAGTTCGTCGGCGTCTGCCGGGTGGTGAACGGGCTGAAGAATGCGCGCTTGGGCGCCATCGGCACGCGGCCCAATGCCTTCATCACCGTCCGCTATAGCGAAAAACTGTTGCAGGCGTCCGGCACCCACGTGTGTACGGTGGACCTTTCCGAAATCCTGGGCGCGGCTAACAAGTTGGCCGATGACGATCCCAAGGTCAAAGCCAAACTGGACGAAGTTAACGCTTACGTCCCGACCGGCGGCGTGCCGTCACCGGCGCTCGTGAAGATGGCCAAGCTGGGTATCGTCCTGGATGATTGGACGGCGGCCAACGAGGTGGATGCGACGGCCTTCCAATGTTGGGACGCGATCCAGCAGCACTATGGGATCAACGCCTGTGCCTTGATGAGCATGATGGGCAACAAGCTGATGCCCAGCGCCTGCGAGGTGGACGTCGCCGGCGCCGCCGCGATGTACGCTCTGCAATTGGCTTCCGGCACGCCCAGCGCGTTGGTAGACTGGAACAACAACTATGCCGACGACCCCGATAAATGTGTGTTGTTCCACTGCGGCAACTGGCCCAAGAGCTTCTACGGCGAGGATGTCCAGATGGCTTACGCGGACGTGCTGGCGACGACGCTGGGGCAGAAAAACACATACGGAGCATTGGCCGGGCGCGCGCCGTCCGGGCCGGTGAGCTTTGCCCGCATCTCGACCGACGACGTCAGCGGTAAGATTCGCACCTACGTCGCCGATGGCATGATGACGGATGATCCCTTGAAGACCTTCGGTAGCCGGGCCGTGGTGGACGTGCCGGGGCTACAGTCGCTGTTGCGCTACGTCTGCAAAAACGGTTTCGAGCATCACGTGGCGATGAACGCCTCCCACTCGGCGGCCGTTCTCGCCGAGGCGTTCGAGACGTACCTGGGCTGGGATGTGTATTGGCATCGAGAATGAAAATAGGCATTGCGGTAAAATTAACACGACGACGCTCCCGTCCCCGTCTCAGGGACGGGCTATGCTTGCCCGGAGTGCGCCTTTGCGACCCCGGGATGAGGTCGCTGAGCATAGGCGTGCGGCTTTTGC
>DSAR01000007.1 GCA_011046405.1 Chloroflexota bacterium
ACCTCCGCCTCGGCAGCGGCGATTTCAGCCTTGATCACGCCGCCGGTGAGTTGGTCGCGCCGGGCCGCTGCCTGGGCGAGCGCCGCATCGGCGGCCTCTACGTTGGCCTCGGCAGCGGCGATTTGCTCATCACGGGGGCCCGCCTTGACCGACGCCAGTTCCGCCTGGGCCGCAGCCACGGCCGCCTGGGTCTCTCGCACGGCCAATTCAGCCTGGGCAGCGTCAAGCCGCATGATCACGTCCCCGGCGTCGACCCTGTCCCCCGGTTCCACCAATACCTCGATGACGGCGCCGCCAACGGCCGAAAGCAGACGTAACTCGGCCCATTGGGCTGGCTCGACAATGCCCTCGACGATCACATCACTGGACAACAGCGCCGCAACCGGGATCGCCTCCGTTTCGTCGGCCGCATTGGCTGTGGGCGTTTCAGCCGGGCCACACCCGGCGAGCAATAGCACACCTAACAACAAGACTGCTGTAACTTTTTTCATCATTCTACCCCTCGCAATCGTATCAGTCCACATCGATGTCGACCATCACCGTCATCCCCCAACGAAGATCGGATGTTTCTTCGTCCAGATCGACAATCACGGGATACACCACGTCGCCCCGGTAATCCTCCGCCTGGGGATCAATGCGCATCACGCGCCCCGGGATTCTCGCGTTAGAAAGCGCCTCGACCCGGACGAGCGCCGTCTGGCCGATGGCGACTTGGAGCACGTCCAATTCCCGCAGATCCTTGGTCCGGATTCGCAATTCGTCCAACGTCGCTACGTTCACCAACGGCTGCCCGGCGACGACTACGTCGCCGGCGTTCACGTATACCTCGGCCACGACGCCATCGAAGGGCGCGCGGATGACCGTGCGTTCCAGGGCCGCCTGGGCGGAGGCCAGGGCGATCTCCGCCCGCTCCACCCCGGCCTCGGCTGCGGCGATCTGCTCAGCCGTGCTGCCCGCCTTCTGTAGCTCGAGCTGGGCTTGCACGACGCTTTCCTGGGCAGTGCTCGCCCAGACGCCGGCCTGGGCGTCGCGGACCTGGGCAGAGGCGGCGTTCTGCGCCGCTTCCAGTTGGAGCCGGGCGGCATCCAACCGCTCCTGGGCCGTGTGCATCGCCAAGCGCGTGTATTCCTCGGGTCGTCCCAGTCCCGGGCAGATCTCCTTTTCCTCGCCGTCAGGCAGGGTATAGGTAAAGCATTCCATGGTCTGTTCGTGCGCGTTGTAGATCTGCTTTTCCTCCGCCTGGGCCGCTGCCAACGCTGCCTGGGCGGCTGCAATCTCCTTCTGGGCCTCGCCGGCGACCAGCTTATCCCGTTGGGCCGCGGCCTGGGCCAGTGCGGCCTGGGCCGCCGCTAACCGCGCCTCGGTCACGGCGAGATCCTCGGGGCGGGGGCCGGATTGGGCCTGGGTCCATTTAGCCTGGGCCATCGCCAGTTCCGCCTCGGCCCGTTGCACGGCGATCTCCGCATCGGCGGCGTCGATCCGCACCAGCGCGTCTCCTTGCGAGACCCGGTCGCCCTCCTCCACCAGGACCTCGACGACCGGTCCGCCGTTCTCGGCGTGCAGATCGCTCCACCGGGCCGGCTCGACGACGCCCTCGGCCGAGATCTGCCCGACGGAACTGGAGACGACGATGGGGATGTCCTCGGGCGCCACGGTCTCTGTCGCATCGGCGCCGCCGCATCCGAGCAACATCATGATAGCTGTCAATAATAACAGCCCCACTACAATTCGATTTTTCATCACATTTTCCTCCTCAATCGCATACTTGTATCAAGAAGACGTCGGAAGTTTAGCGCCAATGACCTGGAAGTAAAACTTTTTTGATCGGCCTCGCAATCTGTTTGACGGCGCGCTTTCGAAACTTCCGAAGCCTGGTTCGCCCTTAACTTAATGACATGGTATTCGCATTGGCTTCGTCGATTAGTGAGACAAAGCCCAGGCGCTCTTGCCCTGGAGACCCTA
This sequence comes from Chloroflexota bacterium, assembly GCA_011046405.1. GTDB lineage: Bacteria > Chloroflexota > Anaerolineae > B4-G1 > B4-G1 > DSAR01. The sequence goes on from DSAR01000007.1 coordinate 1,963, forward strand.
CTCGTAAGCCAGCGACTCCCGCACACTCACCCGCGTCGCGCGCCACGCCGGGAACAGGCTCGCCACAGCCGAGATCACCAGCACAATCGCCAGCCAGAGCATCAACGCGCTGACCGGATACTTGAAATCGAGCGCCAATTCCATCAACCCCATACCGATAGCCTGGCTGAAGGCCGCTGCACCCGGATAACTGATCGGCACGGCCAACGCCCAACTCAATGCCCCCACGAGCATACCTTCGAAGACAAAGATGCCGGCGATTGCGATCGAGGTTGCACCGATCGAGCGCATCACGCCGATCTCGCGCCCGCGCTCGACGACGTTGATCGACATCGTGCCCATCAACCCCATCCCACCGACGATGCCCGCCAGGATCGCCATCGTCAACATCAAAACCGTAATTATGTCAAACTGTTGGTTGATCTGTTCCCGTAACTCACCCGCCGTTTGAGAAAACGTCACCTTGATGCGATTGACCTCGTAGGCTGTGCGCAGGTCTTCCACAATGCGGATGTGCGTCTGGGCGTCGTGCTCTTCGGTCGTCATCATGACAAAGCTGGCGCGATTGGGATTGCCCGCGATTTCGACCAGCGCGTCGTAGGAAACAAAATGATCCCGCTGGTTGTTGTTGATGTTGATGATCGTGCCGACGACGGTCCACAGCGCTTCCTTCCCGGCGACGGTCAGGGCGACCGTATCGCCGACCCGGATGTTCTCGTCTGTCGCGACCTTGTGGTTGAGCAGAATGGCGCGGTCATCGTCGGGCGACAACGTTCGTCCCTCGACGATGCGGGGGGTGAATAACCGGGACCTATCAGGCACGCCCCACAGTTGCCCGGTGATCTCTTCGCCGCTCTTTTGCCTGAACCGGGCGGTCTGAATCTCCCAGATTTCGACCCCGTTCACGCCGTCCACGCTCTCACCGATTTGCACGAGGCGTTGCACGCGGTGCGACCGGTCGAACGACATCAAGACGTCGAAACCAAAATCGTTGAGCAACACGTCGATGGTGTTGCGAAAAGACGCCCCCACGCTGAGGACCATCAGGAACATGACCCCGCCGATGGTCAGCGCCAGCAGCGTCAGCGCGACGCGGGCCTTGCGGCGGAAGGTGTTGCGCAGGCTGAGCGCTGTGGGACGCGGCAGACTGCGGATACGGCTAATGACCCGGTCGAGGATGCCGCGCCCGAACTGGCCGCCCAGTCCATAGTTGCTGATGGCCTGGGCAGCGCTGATGCGCGCCCCGCCGAGCACAGGTACCAGTGCGGCTAATAGGGGGATGATCAGCCCAATCCCAACCTGGAGACCCATCGAAGTTGATATCAAGCGAAAATCACCCACCATAATGTTGAACAAATCGAGCATCCAGGCGGAGAGTAAATGTGCGCCGATGGCCCCCAGTGGCATAGCCAATCCCAGGGAGAGCAGCGCGTAGATGACCACCGTGATCAAATAGACGTACACCACACGTCCGACGGTCGCTCCCAGCACTTTCATCACACCGATTTGCCAGATCTGCTGTGTGATGATGGCGTTCATCGTGTTGACGATCAGGAAACCGCTCAACACCAGGGATAACCCGCCCAATACCCCCAGAACGAGGAATATGGTGTCTATCATCTGTTGTGCCCAATGCTCGTCGGGCTTGACAAAGCTGTGGTAATACACCTCCATCCCGCCCCGTTCCAGGCGCTTTTTGATCCGCGCGGCGGTCTCCTGGGCCTCCTCCTCGCTGAAAGACGCCAGTTGAATGTTGAGGGCGTTGAAACCTTCCGGTGAATTGGTCAGCCAGGCCTGCATCTCTGTCGTGGCGATGAAGGTTGCATTGCCCAGGCCGATCTGGGGAGGGGGAGTATATGGATGGCGCGCAACCCCCACGATGGGTACCTGACGTTCCAGGTTGCCGACCTTGACCAGGATCGTCTTATCGATAGGGATGTTATAATGCGAGGAGGACATGCGTTCCACGGCCAGGGAGCGCCGGTCAGGCCATTCACCCTCCAGCAATTCGACCGGGTACATACGCTGTTCTGCCAGATCCTGGCGAGCGATGATGTTTGCATCGCGCCAATCATCCTCGCCCTCAAACTTCCATTGGGTGGAGATCCTGCTCTCGCCTTCCACGTCGGCGACGTTTGTCTCGCGCATCAGGCCATAAATGAGATCTTGTCCGAAACGATGGGTGTACATCTCGATATTCGGCGCATTGCTGGCGATGTGACTCTCGGTCATACGCTCGCGCATCATGCCCGAAGCGCCAAAGACCAACCCCAGCGCAAAAACCCCCACCGCTGTCGAAAGCACCACCAGTATGGTGCGCAGTTTGTTGTTCCACAAATCGCGCCAGACTTTACGCCAGACGATGCTCATATCCGCTCTCCACACTCATTTGCCGGCCGTTATGGCCGTTGTTCTGATCGCGATCAATGCGGCCGTCCAGCAGGTGAAGCACCCGTTCCATCCGCTCGCTCAGGCTCTGATCGTGGGTGACGACCATGATGGTCTTGCCCTCACTTACCAACTGCTCGAACAGCGCAAACACCCCGTCGGCGGTGACCGTATCCAGATTGCCGGTCGGTTCGTCGGCGACGATGACCGGGGGGTCGTTGGCCATCGCCCGGGCGATGGCTGCCCGCTGCTGTTCACCGCCGCTGAGCGCGCTGGGCAGCTTGTGCGCGTGCTCGGCGATGTGGACCTGCTCGAGCAGGCGCATCGCCCGATCCTTGCGCTCTCGCCGCTTGTAGACGTTGCAGAAGTCCATCGGCAGCATGGTATTTTCGAGGATGGTCAGGGTGGGCAGCAGTTGGAAGAACTGGAAGATGACGCCGACGTTTCGCCCACGCCAGCGGGCCAGTTGGTTCTCACTCATCTTGTGGACCGCCTGGTCGCCGACGTATACCTCGCCATCGGTGGGCCGGTCGATGCCGGTGATCATATTCAACAGCGTCGATTTGCCGGACCCAGATGGCCCCACGATGCTAAGGAATTCACCAGGGCGAACTTTCAGATTGATGTCCTTGAGGACCGTCACACCGCCGGCGCCGGTCTCGTAGGTCTTGACGACGTTTCGCAAATCAATCAGAGGTCGTGCGTCTGTATTCACCACGTCTTGCCTCCCATCGCTAAAAAGATAGAGCTAAAAGGTATCATCTCAATAAACCGGGGCAAACTCGCTCGGGCCGGTCTCCTGACCGTGCCCGCTGTGGCTCGGTCGGGAGACCGGCCACAGCTCCCCAACTTATTGAGAAGATACGCTAAAAGCTTCGTTCCTTTTCTGTGATAACCAATCCACTAATACGTACAATTTGTCGGCAGGTTGCATACGCCTTCCAATACTTCCAACGGCTTATAGGCCGCTTTTATTCGAAAAATCTCATAAGCGTCTTCGCGCAGTTTCTAATTCTATTCGATTGTGGGGTTTTGACAACAACGCCGGTCGGGGTTACAATGTCCCCACACTTTTCAAGGAGGCGCTTACTATCGTGAGCCATTCAGAGCAACGACTCAACTACGGCGGCCAGGCTGTGATCGAAGGGGTGATGATGCGTGGCGCTCACACGATGGCTGTCGCCCTGCGTCATCCCGAGGGGCACATCGTCGTAGAACGTGAGCCGCTCAACGAGGCGATCTACAACGGTCCCATCAGCCGCATTCCTTTCTTGAGAGGGCTGGTGATGTTGTGGGACGCCCTGGGCCTGGGGACCAAGGCCCTGATGATGTCGGCTGACGTCGCAACCGGCGAGGAGGTGTCATTCTCGGGCCCGGTGAGCTGGGGGACGATGGCGCTGGGGCTGGGTCTCGGCGTGGGGCTTTTTATGATGCTCCCGTCGTTTGTCGCCGGGCTGCTCGCCCCGTATCTCCCGACGGAGTGGCTCGTCAGCCTGATCGAGGGGTTCGTGCGCCTGGTATTGATCGTCGGTTACATCGGGTCTGTCGGCCAGATGCCCGACATGAAGCGGGTCTTTGCCTACCACGGTGCCGAACACAAGACCATTCACGCCTACGAGGCCGGCGTCAACCTGGCGGTCGAGGATGTGCGCCGCTTTTCCACGGCCCACACCCGGTGTGGCACGGCCTTCCTCCTGACGCTCGTCGTCATCACCATTCTCCTATTCGCGCCTTTTGGCCAGATGCCCCTGGTGTGGCGTGTGAGCAGCCGCGTGTTGCTCCTGCCGGTCATCGCTGGCATTGCTTACGAAGCGCTAAAGCTGATGGCGCGCTGGGACGAGCACCCCTGGATGCGGGTCTTGATCGCGCCGAACCTGGCTCTCCAGCGATTGACGACCCGGGAACCGGATGACGGCATGCTGGAGGTCGCCATCGCGGCCCTGAAGGCCGTTCTCGCCAGCGAGGGCAAGCTGCCCGAAACCGAGAATGGACACGAAAACACCTAGCCCTTTACAGCAAGGTCGAAACCGAGGTGTTCCAGAAAGCGAGGGGTATGATATGTCGTTTCCCAGTCCATTTTACCGTTGGCGCCCCCATCCCTGGCACGGGTTGGAGATCGGCCCGAATCCGCCTCGCATCGTACACGCCTACATCGAGATCACGCCATTCGACTTGATCAAGTACGAGATCGACAAGACCACCGGTTATATGCGCGTCGACCGGCCCCAACGCACCTCTTCCCAACCTCCCACCCTGTATGGCTTCATTCCCCGCACCTTCTGTGACCATCGAGTCCACGCCCTTTCTCCCCAGGCCGAACAGGGGGATGGCGACCCGTTGGACATCTGTGTCATCAGCGAGCGACCGCTCA
>DSAR01000491.1 GCA_011046405.1 Chloroflexota bacterium
CCACCGGAGTGGGCGTCGTCGTCGGAACGGGCGTCGAGTCGTCGATAATCGTGATCGGCACCTCGTCGGCACCGCCATCGACGTCGTTGCCGTACCAGTCGCTGGCGCCGGCGATCTCGGCCCGGTTGGCAGACGTATCACCACTGGAGGCTGCCAGTGCCGTGAAGACGGTGGTCACGGTGACACTGCCGTGGGGCGGAATGTCCCCAGTGTAACTGGTGACGTCGTGCCAGGTCAAAACCCCACTCACGGGATCAACGAGATCCGGCCAGGGCGCCGCACGACTGAAGGCCAATAACGCCGGATCGTACGTATCGACCAGCGGCACGACGGTCAACGTGGTGAATCCATTGTTGCGGATCGAAAGGGTGAAGGTCAACGGCTGCCCGACGAGCGGGTTCATATCGGCCAGCAATGCCTTATTCACAGGCGCACTCCCCCCAATGGCCTCGGTGGTGGTGATCGTGCTCTGCGTGTCGCTCAACGCGCCGCCGGCATACAAGGCGTCGTGGACCCGGGCCGCGTTGACGACCGCCTCCCTGGGATGCTCGGCGACGAACCCGACGACGAGCATAATCACCTGACCGGGCGTCAAGTCGCCGAAGTACTCCGTCAGATCATTCCAGGCAAGCCGACCGGCGCCCTCATCCACACTATCCGGCCCCACTGGCGCGGCATCGACGTACCCCAGGACCCCGGCGTTGTACGTATCGTCCAGGGGCAGACGGGTGATCGTAAAGGCGGTGTTATTCTCGATTCTGATGGTGAACGTCAGATACTCCCCCACGTGCACCGTAGGATCGCCCCGCCCCAATTGTTTGTCGACGAGAATGCCCCCACCTGCCTGGGCGCGAGCGGATCGAATCGTCAGAAACGAACACAAAAGCACCAACATGCCCAACGCCAGACCCAACGCGAGCATCGACCGGATAATTGTACGCCATTGTAGCATTTTCTTTCCTCCTGCGGATCAATCTGCTTTCCGCTGACCAAGCTGCAGCATTCCCTGAGTGGACTCTCTTTCATTCCAGGCATTCACAGGCGTTGCCCTCAATCTCCTGATCTTCCCACAGGCGCAACGCCGGGTTTGCAGAACTGCCCCATAACGAGTATACCAACAGAAGCAAAAAGCCGCAATTTCTATGCGGCGCATTGAAACGCGCGCTGATATGCAAAACCTGTTCAAAACAGGTCGTTCCAGCGCGTTTGTCAGGCGTATGTTGTCCGCACGCGCTGGATAGTGCGCTTCCCTGTGGGCGAAGCGCCGCAAATCCAACCTTATCCAACGAAACTCAACGTAACCACCAACCCAATTCAACCTATCGGGGCCGGTAAATCTGCTATGAGCAACATCCCCATCGGAGGGACAGTCGCCGTTTTTGCCCTGGGGCCTGTTGGCTTGATGGGCGTTGCCGGCGCCCGGCTACGCGGTGCCGGGTTCATCATCGGCGTGGACACGGTACCCAAGCGGTTTGATCTGGCGCAAGCGTACGGGGCGGACGAAGTGGTGGACTTCGCCGAGACCGATGCCGTGCAGGCGATCCGTGACCTAACCGACGGAGAGGGCGTCGACACGGCCATTGAAGCGCTCGGATCGAACCAGACCTTTCAGCAATGCATCAAGGTAACCAAAGCAGGTGGCACCGTGTCGAACGTCGGCTACCACGGAGAAGGAGAATTCCTCAACATCCCGCGCATCGAATGGGGCGTGGGGATGTCGGAAATCGACATCAAGAACATCCTCTGCCCGGGTGGCCGGCTGAGAATGATCCGGCTACTCCGGATCCTGGAGAACGGCAGGCTGGACCCGACCCGGATGACAACACATACCTTCCCGTTTGATGAGATCGACAAGGGATTCCATATCATGGAAGAGAAGCTAGATGGCGTAATCAAGCCGCTGATCACCTTCTAAAACGGGAACTGAGCGGCCTGCCACCCATCTTGATTAAAGCATATTGGCTCTAAGAGCCAGCGGCGAATTCTATGGGAGCAGTTTACAGAAGAGATGGTGCTCATTCTGGACAAAGGAGTGGATGATCATCTAGCATCACCGTCCACCGGCCCCGGTCAAATTGGCGCCCTATCCGGCCCCAACTCGACCGGGGCCGGTGGACGTTCGGCCACGCGGGCCAAGATGGGGATGGAGAAAACAGCCCATCACGCGGCTACGCTTATGACCCCCCACGCGAAGAAAATTGTGCTATAACTATGAAGGCCAACAAAGTCACCCTCTTCTTTTTGACCATCCCCCCAGGAGAGAGTATAATCTATTTTGTGCCATTCGAGCACGCGTGACACCCGCAATCTTCACTGTCCAAAGACTTGGATCACGGATGACACGAACTGCGAGCTTGGGCCATTGCTTATTCAAACCGTACTGACTGGTGGACTGACACTTTTAACGAAATCGAACACGGATTAACACAGATAAACACAGATTCATCTTGTTTTTACTAGATCTGTGTGAATCTGTGAAAATCTGTGTCCAAATACTTTATATGTGGTTGAATGTTGAATTTGTCAGCCAACCAGCCGTACTGGTCTTAAACACGAATGTCAGACAGCAAATTCGCAATCAGAAATAGAGAGCGTCTATTCCAACAAACCGGGAGGTATATCAAGTGAAAATCATTGACATGCGCAGCGACACCGTCACCCAGCCCACGCCAGAGATGCGCGAGGCGATGTACAAGGCTGAAGTCGGCGACGACGTCTACGGCGAGGATCCCACCATCAACCGCCTGGAACAGATGACGGCGGAACGGCTGGGCAAAGAGGCCGCGCTCTTCGTCGCCAGCGGCACGATGGGGAACCTGGTCGCACTTTTGACCCACTGCCAGCGCGGCGACGAGGTGATCGTCGGCAACCGTGCCCACACATTCGTGTACGAGCAAGGAGGTATGGCCGCCCTGGGCGGCATCAGCCCCTATCCCATCCCCAATCAAGCGGATGGCACACTACGCTTGGAAGACATCAAAAAGGCGATTCGAGGGGATAACGTGCATTACCCGCGCACCCGCCTGCTGTGCCTGGAGAACACCCACAATATGTGCGACGGTGCCCCCCTGACGGCCGAATACACCGCCCAGGCAGCCCAATTGGCCCACCAACACGGCTTGCAGGTCCACGTCGATGGAGCCCGCATCTTCAACGCGGCCGCCGCACTGGACGTGGACGTGCGGGATCTGCTCAAGGACGTCGATTCGGTCATGTTCTGTCTCTCCAAGGGTCTGTGCGCGCCGGTGGGGTCGATGGTGTGCGGCAGCGCCGAATTCATCGCCGAGGCCCACCGCTCACGAAAGGTCGTCGGCGGCGGTATGCGCCAGGCTGGCGTGCTGGCGGCGGCCGGCATCGTCGCCCTGGAACAGATCGCGCCCCGCATAGCTGAGGATCACGTCCGCGCCAAGCGCTTGGCCCAGGGGCTGGCGACCATCCCCGGCGTCCAGGTCGCCCCGGTGCAATCGAACATCCTGTACTTCTGGATGACCGACGCCGACTCCAAGACCCAAGACAAGATCGTCGAGAGGCTGGCGGAACAGGGTGTGTTGGTTTTGGGTCGTTTAGACGGCCGCTTCCGGGCAGTCACCCACTATTGGATCGACGACGAGGCGGTCGAACGGGCCATCGACGCGATGAGAAAAGCACTTCATTTGACACGTAGTTGACAGATTAGAACATCTGTGCTACACTGTCGTCGCACTGATAAAGTCACATAATGATAGGGAGGATACTCAATGAGTGAACAAGGACGTGAAAAAGCCCTAGACATCGCGCTGGCGAACCTCACCAAACGCTTCGGCGACGGGGCTATCATGCGCCTGGGCGAGGCGACTCATCTGGAAATCGACGTGATCCCCACCGGCGCGCTATCGTTGGACTACGCCCTGGGCGTCGGGGGCATCCCTCGCGGGCGCGTCACCGAGATCTACGGACCGGAGGGGGCCGGCAAGACCACGCTGGCCCAGCACATCGTCGCCGAGGCCCAGAAGCAGGGGGGCGTGGCCGCCTTCATCGATATGGAGCACGCGCTCGACCCTACCTACGCCGCTCGCTGCGGGGTAGACGTCGAAAACCTCCTCATCTCGCAGCCGGATACCGGTGAGCAAGCGCTGGAAATCGCCGAGACCCTCATCCGCTCCGGCGCAGTGGACATCATCGTCATCGACTCAGTAGCCGCCTTGGTGCCCCGGGCCGAGATCGAGGGAGAGATGGGCGACTCCCACCCTGGTCTCCAGGCCCGCCTGATGAGCCAGGCCCTGCGCAAATTGAGCGGCGCGGTCAAGCAATCGAACACCGCCCTGATCTTCACCAACCAGTTGCGCGAAAAGATCGGCGTCATGTTCGGCAGCCCAGAGACCACCTCTGGCGGGCGGGCGCTCAAATTCTACGCCTCGGTGCGCCTGGACATCCGACGCATCACCTCGATCAAGGAAAAGGGCGAGGTGATCGGGAACCGAACGCGGGTGCGGGTCAAGAAGAACAAGGTCGCCCCACCCTTCCGCGTGGCAGAGTTCGACATTATGTACGACGAGGGCATCAGTTGGGTCGGCGATCTGTTGGATATGGCAGTGGAGTTGGACGTGGTCAATAAACGGGGCTCGTACTACTACTACGAGGAAGAGAACCTGGCCCAGGGCCGCGAGAACACCAAGCAGTTCCTGCGCGAGAACGAGGACATCGCCAAGAAGATCGAGGCCGAAATCCGCCAGCAACTGGAGATGACAGGCGCGCCCCTGCCCATTGAGGATGAGGATGAGAACGAGGACGAAGACGCCGAAAACGATTCATCAGAGGATTAACGTTACTGAAAAGAACACGGATAAACGGGGTTATTGATCCAAGCAATCCGCCAATCCCGTAAATCCGTGTTCTTCCCACTTAGGCACCATTTGCAATCAAGCGCTTGATATTACATTCAATGTCATCTATAACATCATTTTCGTTGGCGACCCCAACTCCATGATGCTGAAGATGAATTGGTACTCGAATTAGCAGTAGCTGCTCAATGTAGCCATATTGTCACGTACAACCAAAAAGACTTCGTCGGTGTAGAGAAATTCGGGTTAAAAGTAGTCACACCAAAAGAATTCTTGCAAGAGATAGGGCCTAACCAATAGAATCCTTGCACGGTTGGCAAGAATTTGCTATCGGCAATTCCCTTTGGTTCCGGCTCTGTCCGGGATAATTGAATATGCTAGACGACCTGGGGAAAAGAGCCGAGCGGGGTAGCCGAGAGAAATTGCTGGCGGTATTGGACAAGGCGCCAGACGCCGAACCAGAGGCGTATGACAAGTTATAATCTGTCTAGGCCCTATTCTCCGCTCACCCCACCAAGAAACGCAACGACCGCCTGATCCCCCCCAGGACAAGCGCCATCTCGGCCGCCGTCCGTAACGAGACAGTCCCCTCAAACGGCGCCTTCAACGTCAGCGATGCAATCTCGAAGGCGGGCGAAAGTTCCGCCGCCAGGCGGGCATCCTCGAAACGCATCCCGCCGCCCTGCGCTTCCGACGCGACGTCCAGACGCACCGTCGCGCCCGCCGCCCGTCGCCAGATCGTCCAGCCGCCACGGGCGTCCCGCTCGACGGCGAAGGCGTTGTCCTCCTCCCGCTCGAAATCCTCCCGCGACAGGAACAGCCGGGGCTTATCCAGGTAAGGCTGGCCCTGGTGAACACAGAAGGTCGTGCAATTGCCGCAGGCATTGCAGAAATCGTCCACGTGAACGATCTGCCGCCGCTGCGTCACGCTGAAGGACTCCTGCCCGAGCACCGCCAATCGCCCATCCCGGCAGGCCAAGACCGGCACGTCCCATTCGAGCGGCTCGACGAGGACGGTGTAATTGGCCCGGTTCGGGCAGACCTCGACGCACTTATCACAGAAGGACGCGCACTGGAAGCAACGCGCCGCCTCGGCCCGGGCGTCCGCCTCGGTCAGCGTGCGCTCGACCAGATCGAAATTGTCGCCCTGCCCAACGGGCAGGCGCTGCCCAACGGGCAGGCGCTGCCCAACGGGCAGGCGCTGCCCCTCGTGCTGAGGCGTCCTCCACGCCCGCGTTCGCTTCAACCGCACCACGTCCTCCGGCGAGAGCGTGGGCAATTCGACGTCGGGCTGGGTGAAATTGACGCCCAGCCTCCGGCAGATCGCCTCGGCCGCCTTGCGACCGTCGGCGCAGGCCTCGATGATGGTCGCCGGCCCCCGCACCGCGTCGCCGCCAGCGTAGATGGGGCCTTCACCAGCCCGGCGCGTCTCCGGGTCGGCGACGATCGTATGATCCGTCCGAAGCGTGACCGTGCTGCCATCGAGGAACGCGACGTCAGGCCGCTGACCAATGGCGACGACGACGTACAAGCGCCGGTCGTCGCCCGCTTCGATCCGGAAGTCGCTGCCCACGACGGGCACCGGCCGGCGCCGGCCGTCCTCGCCCGGCGCGTCCAGCTCGTTTCGCACGCACGCCAGGGCCGCAACGGACGCACGAGCCACGTCCGCCCGGCCATCCTGCAACACGATCCGAGTCGGGGAGACCAGCTCCTCCAACCGGACCCCCTCCGCCAGGGCGTCCTCAATCTCCTCCGCGTCGGCCGGCATCTCCGCCCGCGTCCGGCGATAGAGGACCATGACGTCGCCGTCGACGAGCCGCCGGGCGGTCCGGGCCGCGTCCATCGCCGAGTTCCCCCCGCCGATCACCAGCACATCCGCCTCCC
>DSAR01000082.1 GCA_011046405.1 Chloroflexota bacterium
GGCAATGTGTTGGCGAGTATATTGACAACGATACATATGATACATCAGGTCTCGACGTCGGCGGAGTGAAGCGGCAACTTGACGGTGATCAGGGCCCCCTCGCCCACGGTGCTGCTCACGTCGATGCTCCCGCCGTGGTTTTCGATATTGCGGTGCACGACGTAAAGCCCCAGGCCGCTGCCCTTGGTCCCATTTCGCCAATCGGAGAAACCGATGCGGAAGATCTTATCCTGGACCTCCGGCGGAATGCCAATCCCGGTATCCTCGATATCCACGGCGATCCACGGTTCTTCTTCCCCCGGAGAAGCCACAGACTCGATCAGCCGCGTGCGCACCGTCAAGGTCCCGCCGTCGGGCATGGCGCGGCCGGCGTTGATCAACAAATTGTGAAAAGCTCGCTCCAATTGGGCCCGGCTGCCATGAATAGGGGGAATATCCTCGCTCCACTCCCGCTCGATTTCTACGTCGGGATAACCGTAGCTGAACTCCTGGATCAGCCGTTCCAACAGACGGTGGACGTCCAACAACTCCCAGCGCCAGGCCTCGCTGCTGTCCAGGGCGATGGAGACGTGCCCCAGATCGTCGGCCAGCCGCTTGATGCGGGCCAGGATCTGCTGGATGACCTGGATGGAGCACTCCCCCTCGGTGTTCCCTTCTACCAGCCGAGATAACGCTCGCACCCGTTGCGTCAGCACGAAGTAGGTGGTCCCGCCGATGTCGTGACCAACCTCTCGCGCCAGCAGACGCAGTTCCTCCTCGGCCCGCTGTTTGCGATGGCGCAATTCCTGCCACTCGAACCCCCGCTCGATGCGCACGATCCACTGGTCCAGGGGCTCCGATTTATTGACGAAATCCTTCGCGCCTCCCCGCATCGCGGCAACGACGTTCTCAAACACGCCATACGCGCTGAGCATGATCACGTAAGTCTGGTCGATCAGGTGCTTGTCCTGCATCGCCGCCAGGACCGCCATGCCATCCATACCGGGCATGTTGATGTCGAGCAACATCACCTCGTACGACGCCTGTTCCAATGCCTCCAACGCCGCCTCTCCACTGGGAACGGCCTCGACCGCCCACCCCCGGGCTGCAAACGAAGGGCTGTTGAGAAACGCCACGATCTCCTCACGGAAGAACGGCTCGTCGTCCACTGCCAGGATCTTTTTATGTTCGTTCTGCACGTCGTCCCCTCTCTCGCCTTCCTCAGTCTTCCAGCGGCAGATCAAGGATAAAGCAGGCTCGCTGATCTCTGACCTGCCAATTCAGCGTGCCATCATATTGAGACTCCACCATTTCCTGCGCCAGCGCCCACTCGAAATGGAGCGGGGATAGGTTCTCCGGGCCGCCCACGTCCGATTCCAGAATGGCCGAGACGGCTGTCGAGCGGGGCGCTTCAGCCGCACACACCACGGTTCGCACACGTCGACCGGCCTCCGACACCGAGGTTTTTATCTCGATCAGCCCACCATCTCTATCCAGCGCCTCCATCGTCAGGTGGATAATCGTCACCAATACGCCAAACAATTCATTTGGCTCGACGAGTATTGGTGGGAGATCGCCATAAGTGGCGCGTATCTCCACCTGGCGCCGCTGTCGTTCGGCGGCCAGCCAAATCAGCACCTCGCGCACCACCTCGTTCCACTGGGTCGGCGTGCGGGAAAACCCCACCCGCTGAGAGGACTTCAACAGCGCCAGGAGTTTATCGCTGACGTCATTGAGGCTGTCTTCGACGACACCCAAGCGCCTGGTCGCCGACGCACGCTGATCTTCCGATTCGTCATAGGCCTCCAAGATATCCCGTAAATCCCGGTCCAGATTATTGACCGCCAGGCGGGCCACGGCCAACGGGTTTGACGTCTCGTGAAGGATGCGCTGGGCCAGGGCGCCAAAAGAGGCGATCCGCTGCATGCGCATCGTGGTGATGCCCACCTCGTGGAGTGTCTTGAGGTAACGCGCGCCCTCGAGGACACCACCGATAGCGGTGGAAAGCAGGCGCAGATACCCCTCATCGTCGTCGGTGAACCAATCTCGGTGACCGGGGCTGCTGGGGATCTTGTTGATCAACTCCAACGTCCCCAACACCTCACTGCCCAGGCGCAATGGGACGCCGATGAAAGAGCGGTAAACGCCGGAGGGGAGGTGTGAGACAACTTGGTCGAGCAAGGGGTCCTGCCATTTGCGGGCCTCAGACTGGTCTCGAATCTGGACCGTCGTGCCCGATCGAGCGATGTGGCCGGTCAGTCCCTCTCCCAGCGTGCACGTCAATCGACCGGTCAATTCGTCGGGAAGCCCGCTGGCAGCTCGCAACTTGAGGAGATGGGCATTATCCTCGACCCGGAGGTAGATTTGACACGCTTCGGTGCGAAAGCCCTCGCGGACGCGATCGACCATCATCTGCAACATCTCGGGGATAGGGCGACGCGGGTCTAGCTCGCTGCTGATATCGAGAAGCAACCAGAAATAACGCGCGCGCCGTTTTTCCCGCTCGTAACGTTGAGAGTTCTCAATGGCGATACTGACCAGCCGGGCGACGTGCCGGAGCAAGTCTTCGTCCCATTTGTAAAACTTCTCATCTTTACCGGAGACGCGCAGCACGCCCAACACCCTCGATCCATCCCGGGAGAGAATGGGCACGCCCAGGTACGGGCGTCCCGGCTTGGCGCTGATCTCGGAATACTTCTTGCTCCAGACCAGGTTATCGGCGATGCGGTGCAGTTCGTCGACGTCACGGACGTTGGTGATGCGGAGCGGACGCCCACTCTGGGCGATCCAACCGGTCAACCCTTCTCCTGGTTCGTACTCGATGCGCCTCTCGGGCATTTTCTCGCTCTCCAGGAGACCGGTGGTGCCCCGCAACACGTAACGGCCGGTGATGTCGTCGCGGAGAAAGATGGACGACCCCCCGGCTTTGAGCCGATCCCGCGCGTACTGCACGACCAACGCCATCAGCCGGTCGCGGTTCAACTCACTGTAGATTTCTAATAGATCTTGATCGAATTCTGAAATCTCTCTCATTGACTGCCAGCTCACTTACCGGAACGTGTTCAAACCGGACGTCACGTGCAGGAACAACCCAGCCGCCCTGCAACTTTTCCATATCTGTATATCGCTTCTGCAGCCGCCGTTAGAGGGAAAAGAGATGGCTAAAGCAAAGACGCTTGCCAGGGGAGCGAGCGCGTTCACGAACGGGGCCAACTATTCCAAACCCCGGATCTCGAACGAGTATCCCAACAGAGATAGAAGCGCCGTCGCTGCATCCGGTTTCTCGTACTGGAACTCGACGATCTGTGTCTGACCTGGTTCCAGCGTCCACGGCAACGGGGGCGCCGCGCTGCGTAACGCGGCGATGCCGACGCTGGAGGTCAATTTCACGTCCTCCACCCGGACGGTGAATGCTTCCACGCCGGTGTTCTGAACCTCTCCCTCGATCACCAGCAGTTCCTCTGATCTGTCCAGGAAAACGTCGGTGATCGACATCTGGGCCTGCATCACGCTGGTGACTGGCGTCGCTTCAGGCTCCGCATCGTAGGGGATACTCACGTTGATCCACGACTCCGACGCCGAATGGGGGGAAAAGGCCCAGATCACCGATGGGCCGGGCAGCGTTCGGGGCACCAGGTAGCCCGCCGAGGCCTGTACCACCTCCCCTGGGCTGATCTCTGCCTTGAGCGGACCATGGTCCCCGAGCGCGCTGGCAACGGGGGAAAGCAGATACGTATTTCCAGCGCTGTCCCGCAGGGTCATGTTGAAATTGCCCGTTCTCAACACGTTGGCCCCCACGTTCTCGATCGAGAACTCGAGCAGGTAATACATCGTGTCGGGAGAAAGCCCCTCGGCGTTCCGGTCGATGTGACCTCTTGCGACGATGACATGGACGTCGCCCACCCGCACCGACTCCCCCGGGCGGGCCAGCGTCTCGGCCGTCGGTTGAACCGGTTCCGATTCCGAGACGTAATCGGCGACGGCCACTTGCCAATTGCCCTCCTCACGGGGCAGGACCACTGTCAGACGCGGCACGCCTTGTCTAAAGATCCGGGCATCGTCCGGTTCCGTCTCGCGACGTTCGACAAAGCGGAAAAACATCCTGACCCCATTGGAGCGCTGCAACGTCAGATCATCACCCGGTCTCAAATCGACCAGCAGCGCCTCGTTTTCCTCGTTCGGTTCCAGCCCGATGACGTAGTTGACCACCGAACCACACACCCAGGCCGCCGCGCCAGGGTAATCCAACGTATAATGCCATTGATCCCCCGACATCGGAGCGCTGACGGCCACGACGGGGAATTGACGCCCCCGTATCGTCATCGAGATAGGGAGCGAGACCATCACCTGGGTATCGCCGCTGCTGATGATGGTTTCGCAAGCGGGCGTTGGGAAGGGCTGCACCTGTGGCGTGACGGTAGCCGGAGGCGCGACGGTCAGGGCCGGCATCGTCAATGGGAGCGGCATCCCCTCCACAGGCGCCTCTTTGAAGAAAACGTCGCGGATCCCCAGATAGACGATCAATCCAAGCGCCATCAACACCAGCAATGCGCCCCCCACGAGGGGCAAAATCACCCAACAGCTACGTCCCGATAAATGATCCGATCCGCCAAACGACGTGAAATTAAATCCACTCATAGATCAGGAGATTCCTTCCAACTGGCCAACCCAGCGAAAACAAACAGATGTGTCGATAGCACTTAGACGCAACATCCCCCACCCGGTATAGCACGTAAAAACCCCACAGCAAGCTGCGGGGCTTTTCTCGCGCGAAGCATCAAAGCAAGAGCAGCGTGCCTGACCCATATTCCCTCCGAAGTCGGCGTTGGCCTCTAGCCCGACTGAGGGGGAACGCGAAGATAGATACTGGCCCCCTTCTCGCTGGCGACCAACTGGCTGAAACCAAAGAACGGCACGCTAATACGAACGGGGCTGGAACTGGCCACGGTCATTTCCAGGTTGCCCTGTTCATCCGTCACGCCCTGGGCCTTGAATTGACCGGTAGCCGCCTCGTATGCCTGTACCGAGATGTTGGCGATGCCCTCCCCGGCGCCGGGCTGGAAATCATTGTTTCCATCGTAGTAAATCAACACGCGAATCGGGATGAAGCGTGAAGAAGGGACCGGGGTCGAAACCGAAACCGGGGTCGGCGTCGTCAGGACGCGAAAGGAAATCTCCGGGCGCGGGGTCGCCGTCGGCGGCTGGCGGGTGGGCGTCGGGGTACGCGGCGGCGCGGCCGTCTCGCCTGGGCGCGGGGTGCTGGTCGCCGCGTCGTCGTCTTCTTCACCCGTCTTGATATCGCAGCGGAACGTGTAATCGCTGTCGTTGACGTTGGGCGGCACGCGGTCGCCGGTGCCCACCAATAAATACAACCAGCCCTCGTAGGTCGCGTAATAGGCGAAGTAACTGTTGAAATTCCCGGGCGCGACATCGTCGTTGCCCCCGATGGGGTTCCGGTTTTGATCGTAGACGATCAGGTTCGGGTCGACGCCCGGAGACAGATTCGACGTCCGGCACTCGTAGAGCAGCCCCGGCTTGACCCACATCTTGTAATAATCGTTGTCTATCCCGCCGTAGGGGGGCGGGACGAAGTTGAAGGTCTCGGCGACGTTGGGCGAGATGATGCAGGCGTGGTCGAAATCGTGATTGCCGGCCCCCCGCCTGTCGCAGCGGTCGGCGTTGGGGCTGGAGGGGGTGGGCACTGGCGTGTTGGTCGCGCCGGGGCTGACGTCGATCTGGGCCACCGACAGGTCGTAGGTGTCGTTTGAATCGCTCACGTCGACCTGGTTGGTGACCCGGATGTAATAATAGCCGCGATAACGGGCGGTCCACTCGATCCGGCTGGCGAAACCGCCGCCGCTGTTGGCGTCGCTGGCGATCTCGTTGCCATCCCTATCAAAGATGACCAGGTAGGTGTCCACGCCGGAGAGGTTGCTGGTCGTGGCGCGATAGCGCTGCCCGTTCTGGACATAGAAGGCGAACCAGTCCTCATCCTCCCGGGAGGGGACGAAATTAGCCCCCTTGGCGCTGGCTGAGGTGGCGATGGGGAAGAAATAGGCGGTTTCCATCGTGTCGTTGGGCTCGTAGAGATCGGCGCCTGGCGGTGTAGTAACAGTGACATTCAGACTGTACGTCCCCCCAGTGCAGTAGGCGCTGATTTGGTAGACCTTGAAATAATACGGGCCGGTTTCATCCTCACCAGGCGTCAACTGGACGCTGGCGCTATTACCATCCAAGGGGTTAGCATCCGTTACAATCGGATCTAGGTCCTTGTTGTAAAAAACGACGATTCCTAAATTGTAGTTACCTGCCCCACTAGGTTCCGCTTTAACCCGATACGTACTTCCAGGCGTGGCATTGGCAAGCACAAAATAATCCTCATCCGGTTCAACTTTGATCGGGGCATCCGGCACGTTTCCATAGGCCAGCCTGAGATTATTGTAATTAGCCAGATTCGCCGCGCGATCAGGACTATGGTTGTCTCCCAGGTAATCCCTCGTGGATGTCGTATTGATCGTGCATTCTATCGTCTGGTAATCGGGAACAGTAAGCATGCCAAACAAATCCGCGGTGTCGACGTCCACGTTCGGCGCTGCCAGGGTCGGTTCGGATCGGTCAACGACGAAGAAGAGGGCCAGGAATAATCCCACCAGGCCCACCACCGTCGTCAATAAAATTGAGCGCCAGCTTTTCATCGCCCATTCCTCCTACGAACGTGCCTATAC
>DSAR01000076.1 GCA_011046405.1 Chloroflexota bacterium
AAGCACATGCTTTGCTCGTGTCCCTTGCCACAGGCGATGACGACGTCGCCAGACCGGGCTATCTGGCAGGCTTTCAGAATCGCCTGGCCCCGGTCGGGCACGCGCCATAGATGCTCTCCCTCCCGTTTCCCTTCGGCCTGGGCGGCGGCGGTGCTTTCGGCCATGATCGCTTCCAGACTTTCGATGCGGGGGTCCTCGGCGGTGACGATGACGACGTCGGCCAGCTGGCCGGCGACGTGGCCCATCATCGCCCGCTTTTCACGGTCGCGGAGTCCGGCGCATCCAAAGACGACGATGACGCGGCCCTTCTCGCCTGCCATGACGCGACTTGTCTCCAGGGCCCGTTTCAGCGCATTGGGCGTGTGAGCAAAGTCCACGATGGCGAGAAAATCCTGCCCCGCTTCGATGCGCTCCATCCTGCCCGGGATCCCTCTCAACGCCGAAATCCCCTGGGCGATAGTGGGGGTCGGGATGCCCAGGGCCAGGCCGGTGGAGAAGGCTACCAGGATGTTGCTGACGTTGAACGCGCCGAGCAGTGGCGTCTCGATGGCGGCATATCCCATGGCAGACTGGATGGTGAGGTGGGTTCGATCCGGCGCGAAACGCACGTCGTGGGCTGTGACGTCGGCTGGGCTGACCTGGCCATAGGTGATGTGACGGTCGGCGGGTATCGGGCGCAGGTAGCGATAAGAATCGTCGTCCCGGTTGAGAATGGCGATCTTGGGCGTATCCGGTTTGCGATAGGTTTCGCTGAGGCTATGGAACAGGCGCGCCTTGGCCTGCTGGTAGGCTTGCAGTGAACCGTGAGCGTCCAGGTGCTCGTGGGTGACGTTGGTCACGACCGCCACGTCGAAGGCGCAGCCGGTCACGCGATGCTGGGCCAGACCGTGGGAGGTAACCTCCAGCACGGCGTGGGTCGCGCCGGCCTCGACCATTCGGGCCAGGTACGCTTGCACGTCAGGCGGGTCGGGCGTGGTGGTGTGCAGCCCGGTATCGCGCTCCTCATCGCCGATGCGGGCGTTGACGGTGCTGACCATGCCGGTTTCGAATCCGGCGGCCTGCAAAATATGGTAGATCAGGTTGACGGTACTCGTTTTGCCGTCGGTGCCCGTCACGCCGATCAACGTCATCTGGCGCGAGGGGAAATCGTGCCAGGCGGCGCATAACCAGGCCCAGGCCTCGCGGGCGTTGGGGACGCGCACGTAGGTGAAGGCGCCGCCGGGATGGAGGGGGAGCTCCGCCGCTTCACGCTCTCCAACCACGATCCGGGCGCCCGCCGCGACCGCCTGGGGGATGAAACGGTGCCCGTCCACGTTGACGCCGGGGATGGCGACGAACAGATCGCCCACCTGCGCCCGGCGCGAGTCAACGGTGATCGCCCGCACGTCGACGTCGTCGCCGATCTGATCCAACACGGTGGGCAGCGCTGCAGTCAGTCGCTTCAGGTGTTTCATGTGATTGTTAGGCATGGTTAGAGAGTCCTCCAACATAATGTTGCCGACGATTATACGCCCGGGAAGGTGAATTAGCAAGGGAGCCTCTTACGTAAGCGAGACAAAAAAGCCCTGCCGCTTGGGGCAGGGCTTTTTTTATTTGTTAGTAACGGACCAGCTTACGCTTCCTCCATCTCGCCGGCCGGTTCGCCGCTGACTTTGTATCCCAGCAATGCTTCCAGCAAATCGCGGCGCTTGAGGGCGCGCTTGCTGTCGATCTCGATGGCACCGACTTGCTCGTCGGCCATTTTGCGCAACGCCTCGATCCACGCGCCGCTCTTGACCGGCTCGTGCTTGATGCGCCACCGCTCGACCCAGATGGGCAGGTCTTCCCGGTTGACGATTCGCTCGCGCACGATGGTCTTGGTCACGCCGTGCGACTCGAAGGTGTCCTCGTATTCCTCAACCTCAGCTTGGATTGGGCAGATCTGCATACACGCCCCGCACTTGATGCAGTAGTAATCGGCCAGCTTGAGATCTCCCTCGTTGTTGATGCGCAGGGCGCGGGTCGGGCAGACGTCGGCGCAGGCGAAGCAGCCCTCGACGCACTTCTCGCGCCGCAGCTCCACCTTGCCCTCCCACGGCTGGACGACGTGGAACGCACCGTCGCTGGCGATCTCGCATTGGCGGCAGCGGACGCAGTACTCGTCGTCCACCACCAGCGTTTCCGCTTCCTCGTCGTAGCTGATGACCTCGGTGGGGCAGTTGTCGATGACGAATGTCTTCTTGCTCCAATCGAACGCCTCTTTATTGAATTCCGTCGATTGGATCAGGTGCGGGAAGGCCTCGTTGACCAGGACCGGGTTCTCCCGCTCCCCGTTGATGGTCAACGTGATGGCGCTGGTGGGACACATCACCTCGCACATGCCGCACATCACGCACTTTTCTGGATCCACGTCGACCAGCAGTTTCTCGAGCACGTGACCGTCCTCGATCTGGCCCCCGGTATGACTGATGGCCTCTTTCGGGCAGACCAAGGCCCCCAACTGACACCCCACGCACCGGTCCAGGTCCCAGGTCATCACGTAGTGGCGCGTCACCATGGCACGCTCAAGCACCAGTTCGTGCTCGTTGACTCGTTTTTGCATCTTTCCTCGTGTGCTCATTATCGCCTCCGGATGTCTGTATCTCCGCCTAGTCCCGGCGGATTTCCTGTACCAGTTCGCGCTCGTGGTTGTAGATGCTGACGATCATCGGCGTCTGACCGGGCAGGGCGTGCGTGGCGCATCCAAAGCAGGGGTCGTAGGCCCGGAAGGCCATCTCGATGGTGTTGAGGATACCCTCGCTCACCGCTTCGCCCGGCTTGATTAGCCCTTGCGCAGCCTTCTTGATCGACAGGTCGATAGCGGCGTAGTTGTTGGTGGTGCCCACGATCAGGTTGACCGCCTGCAAGATGCCGTTCTCGTCGGTGACGTAGTGATGGGTCAGCGTGCCCCGCGGCGCTTCGACGATGCCCACACCCTCGGTCGGGGTCTCCGTGGGGATCGTGCGCACGTCGGTACTGGTGATCTCCGGATCTTCGGCCAGTTCCAGCGACCGTTCGGCGGCGTAGAGCAACTCGACGAGCCGTGCCCAGTGGGTGGCCAAGGTCGCGTGGACGACCGGATGCGCAGCATCCGCATTGCCACCCAGCGTGTCATAGAAGCGCTCGTATTCAGCCTGAGCCAAGGGTGTCGCCATGCCATCGGCGGCGTTGAGCCGGCTGAGCGGGGTCGCCCGGTAGACGCCGCTTTCGATCCCATCCACCAATCCCTTCCATCCCACTTGTTTCAAGTAGGGGAACTTGAGGTAAGACCAGGGTTCGATGTGTTCGGCGACGACGTCCAAATATTCATCAGGACCGTATTGGACCAATTCCTCACCATCGGGACGGACGACGCGCACCTGACCGTCGTAGAAATTGACGTGATTGTTCTCGTCGACCAGGCCCATGTAGTAGGTCTGGTGGGTGAAGGCGTCGCTCAGGATCAGGTCGAGATAGGCCTGGTTCCCCAGCACGACGTCGTTGAACAGTTGCAGGGAGAACTTGGCCATCTCGATGGAGTTTTTGGCGATCTCGACCAGGCGGTCTCTTTGCTCCTCGGTGATGGGCTTGCTGACGCCGCCGACCAGGCAACTGGCCGAATGGATGTAGCGCCCACCGATGATGCCGGCCGCCTCGTGATTTTCCTGCAACAACTGCATCACCTGGGCGCCCACTTCCTTACCCACCTTTTTGACGACGCCCAGGATGTTTCGTTCCGCCTTGGGGGCGTCGGGGCCGACGACGAAGTCGGGCGCGCCCAGTGCGTAAAAGTGGGTGGCGTGATCGGCGACGAAGAAGGTCGAGTACATCAACTCGCGGAGCTTCTTGGCCGCTGGCGGCGGATCCACGTGATAAACCGCGTCACCCGCCTTGGCCGCCGCCATGTGATGGGCGATCGGACAGACGCCGCAGATGCGTTGGGTGATGCGCGGCATCTCCTCGACCGGGCGACCTTCGCAGAACTTCTCGAAGCCTCGGAGCTCCGGGATGACCATGTAAGCGTTTTCCAGTGCCCCGTCCTCGTTCAGGAACAGGTCAATGCGGCCGTGTCCCTCCAGGCGAGTGATTGGGTCGATGCTAATTTTTGGCATAAAACGTCTCCTGTGTCGGTATACTGGTATACTGGTAAATTGGTATATTGGTATATTGGTATATTGGTCACAACTTACCGGTCTACCAGCCTACCAGTCTACCAATATACCAGTCTACCAATATACCAGTCTACCAATATACCAGCCTACCGATCATACTTCAATTCGTTCAAGATCGAGTCGGCCAGGCTGAAACGGTAGCAAGTGCCGACCGGATCGACGATGGTATTCATAATTTGTTCGAGCACCGCCGGGTCTTCGGCGCCCTCGGTGTCGATCAGGGCAGCGATGGCGCTGAGCAGCTTACTGCCTTGGTCCTGCACGCCGTCGGGCGGGCCGTAGCACCCCCGGCAGGGCATGTTGCCCTGGATACAGGGGAGCCCGCACCCGGCCCGGGTCGCCGGCCCGGCGCAGATGACGCCCTGGGCCAGGAAACATTGTTCGAGGTCCAGTTCTACCTCGTGAGGACGCTTGAACTCCCGGATGCTGACGTCACTGAGCCCCTTCTTGCGCGAGCAGACGTCACAATTCGTCTTTTCATCGACACCAATGATAGGGACTCGTCCATTCCCCGTTTCCGGCAACTGGCCGTTCAACAGGGCCTGGAATACGTTCCAGACCTGGTCGACCACCGGCGGGCAGCCGGGCATAATGTAATCCACGTCTACCGTCTGGGGTAACGTCTTGACGCGCTCGTAGAATGACGGGAGTTCGATCTCCCCCCCGGGCACCTGACTCGAAAGGGATGGGCGTGTGCCCCGCGATTCGTCCAGGCTGGGGACGGTGTCGTAAACGCGCGCCAGGATCGATTCCCCGTCGTAGAGATTGGCCAGCCCCGGGATACAGCCCTCGTGGGCGCAGGAACCAAAGGCGACCACCAGTTTCGATTTCTGCCGCAGGAGATGAGCGATATGCTCGTTCTCGCTGGAACGAATGGCGCCGTTGAAGAAGCAGACGTCGATCTCTTCGTCGTCCATCGCCTCCACGTCGCTGTACTTGAAGTCCATCAGGCAGGGCCAGAAGACGATGTCCACCAGCTCGCCCGTCGTCACCAGGCGCATACCGAGTTCGGTGATGGTGATCTCGCAACCGCCGCAGCTCGCGGCCCAGTAGAAAGCCAGTTTCGGTTTGGCGTTGTCGGTCATGGTTGCACCTCCTCCAGGGCGGCCAGGTGTTCGAGCATATGGTCCATCTCATTGCGAATGCGCCCGCGATCCTGGGTGCCGATCTGGACGAAGCGCACCCGGCTGGATGCAGGCCGTCCATTGCCGACGCCCATCTGGTCGAACATCCGTCCCAGCACGCCGATCTTGCAGGTGCTGACGTAGTTACCCCGTTGATAGTGACACTCGCCCGCTTCGCAGCCGCAGACGAGCACGCCGTCGATGCCGGCGCGCAGCGCCAGGAGCGCCATCTGCGGGTCGATGCGGCCCGAGCACGGGATGTGGATGACCTGCACGTTTTCGGGATAGCCTTCCAGCAACGAGACGTCCTCGGCCGAGCGCAGGCACCAGTCGCACACGAACACGAGTAAGTTTGGCTCACCGTCGGTCTTGGCCGCCGGGATTTGCGCCACGATCTCCTGGTTGCTCACCCCCGGTCGGGCGATGGCCCCCAGGGGACAGGCCGCGACGCAGATGCCACAGCCCATGCACTTGTTGGCGTCCACCTCGGCGAAGTAGTCCATTTCGGGCGATCCGTCCGCGCCTTCACATGCCTTCTCGACCAGGTGAGGCGCTTCGTAGGGGCAGGCCATGACGCAGATGCCGCAGCCGGAGCACAAATCCTCGTCGACCGTGACGGTCTCCAGTGGCGATTCGTACCCGGCCTCGACGGCCAGTTGCTTGACCGCGCCGATGACGCCCGAGATGTGGATCTCCTGTGGGCAAGCCGGGTAGCACAGATCGCAGGCCGAGCATAACCACGTCGTCGGACTCTCGAAAATTTCTTGTTCCATATCACTCGACGAGCCGTTGGCCGACATGACCATGTGCAGCAGACGTCGAGGATTGTACATCGGTTCGACTTTCTGTTGGACCATACACTTGCTGACGCACGTCCCGCAGGCATAGCACATTTCCAGGTGCTCCCCCCCCGGAATGGCGCGAACCTTGTCAGCAAAGGTTTCGGGTTGATTTTTATTTCTCATCAATTCTCCGTTTCACAAATAATCCGTTCTGCCCACGTCACAACCGCTTGTGCGATTTGTATCGTCTCCCGGTACTCCTCTTCAGTCAAGTCTTCGTAATCTCCGGGATACCTGAGCATCACCGCGTAACCGGTCAATCCCACAACCTGCTCTGCTTCCGGTGGCAGTGAAACGTCAGGTGGCAGCATCGTCATCAAGTAGTCGATGTCGTGAACCTTGCGAAACTCGACGTTATGGTGAATCAAAACGGCCTTGATACTTTTCTCTACTGCCTGTTGCGCGTGGAAACACAGCTGGTTGTACAGCACTTGCGGGAGCGACGTAACGCTGGCCAGTGCCAGATCGCTCCGGGCGTGACGCAACCAGTCGGCCGCGCTACCAGGTACCGGCCGGTCAGGCAGCATAGATTTCTTTGCCCTCCGCCAATACCGTGCGATAGATC
>DSAR01000477.1 GCA_011046405.1 Chloroflexota bacterium
GCGCTGGGATAGGGCGGGATGAGGGGCACGACCTCCACGTAGCGCTGGCTGGTGGTGTTGACCGTGGCCGTCGTCCCGTACGAAAGACAGGCCACGTGCGGATCCACGCACCCCGCGCCCACCACCTCACACGCCTTATCGGCGGCGGCAGCGACGAGCGGGGTTCCCACCGGGATACCGGTTTCCTCGGCGGCCTGGGGCGTGATCTCCCCCAGCATCTCCGTCGGTGGCACCAGATCCGGCAATACCTGCCGATCCATCGGCACCGCCTGCCACTTCCAATTCCAGTCCTTGGCCCAGGTGAGATGCTTGTAATCGAAGGGCACGTACCCCACTTGGCACCCCACCGAGTCCACGAAACGGTCGACCAGCTTGTAGGTCAGATAGCCGGAGATGAAAAGATATTTGTGGGTTCGCGTCCATATCTCGGGCTGATGCGTACGAATCCAGTTCACCTCGGCCTCGGCCTGGAGATAAGCCACCGTCCGGCGCATCCCGCCTAAACGAAAGATCAGGCCCCACAATCCGCCGACCGGCGCCAATCCTTCCGTCCGTCGCTGGTCGAGCCAGACGATCGCTGGGCGAAGCGGATTTCCCGCTGCGTCGACGTTGACCATTGTCGCCCGTTGGGTCGTGAGGGCTACGCCTGCAATGGCTTGTTTTGGCGTGTCTCCTGCGGCCCACAATTTGCGACACGCCAAACAGAGCTTCTCCCAGAAGTACGCGGGCCGTTGTTCAGCCCAGCCAGGTTGGGGAGAAAAGTAAGGTTCCACCTCTACCTGCACCCGGTGAAGCAAATGTCCATGCAGGTCGAAGACGAGCGCCCGCACCGATTGCGTGCCATAATCAATCGCCAGAATACGATCTCGGTTCATAGTTCCCCCAACATCTGATGACAAGTCAAAGGCCCCAAGGAGTTTTCCCTCAGGGCCTGTCAATTCTACCGATTAAAGAGAATACGTTCGAAAGAAGGAGATGCGTTAAAACTGACGCCATAATTCTTCGACGTCAATCTCTGAAGAACTGAGTGCTTGCAATTCCAACAATTTTGTATAACTCTGCTGCATCCCTTCCTGCATCGTCTTCATCTTCTCGGAATAGTGAATGGCGAAAGCGGAGGTCAGGGCCACGATCATCGCAGCTAACCCGGTGAATGAGGGTATATGTGTCTGCGTCGGCCCCGGGCAGATGACGGTCACCTCGGCTGCCAGAGCGGCCGCCGTTACCGGAGAAGCACTAAACACGAGCGTCCTGGCCTCCTCCTGGCGGGCAAAGTTCAACGCATCCGCCACTGTCAGATCCATTCCAGTGACGGAGAAACCGATGACCAGATCGTTAGCCCCTATCGCCTTGAGATTGGATGCCACGCTCAGGGGGTCTGGCGGGATGGATACAGTGTGGATACCAATCTCGCGCAATGAATGAGCGCACAGGTCGGCAAAGTACGCCCCCACGCCTTGCCCCATCACCCAAACCCGCTCGCTCTCCAACAACATGGGCAAAAGTTGGTTGACCTGCTCGGTCAATTGAGCCTGGGTTAACGACAGATTGTGTCGCTCGTTCTCCAAGAGGCTGCGGAATAGCCCCACGTCATCAGGTGCATCCAGGTCTGGACTGTACGACGTCTTCAGTTCTTCCTTGACCACGCTTTGCACCTCTTTGATCAACTCTCGAAAACCGGAATACCCTATCGTTTGAGAAAAACGAACCACTGTGGCTGCGTCGACTTCCATGAGATGCGCCAATTCCGTCGCGGTCATAAACGCCACATCCAGCTGTCTTTGTAAGATGAAATCAGCGATTTTTCGGAAACTGGGGGTCAATTCTTTATACTCAGCCTGAATTTTCTCTCTAAACATCGTGACATCTCCTTCCTGAAGTATGCACCGCTACGAAAGCCCCAGTGAACAATCGAGCGAGGTACCCAATTGTTATTGTACATAGATTACATTAAAATTGCAACTGGTCTAAAATGGGAAGAATTTGCTTGAATGTGGGATGCCGCTACGAGAATATGACCGTCTTTCAAACAAACGCGCAAACAAAACAAGGGCGCGTCATCCATGGGGATGACACGCCCTTCTCGAAGGCGGAGAGGGTGGGATTTGAACCCACGGAGCATTGCTGCTCACGCGCTCTCCAGGCGCGCGCATTCGGCCGGACTATGCAACCTCTCCGTACTTGCTAGGGTGTGCATTATACCACCCCATACCCTTGCTGACAAGAGCGCAACCAAGGGGGAAAACGAAGCGGATCCAAGGGGGTTTAAACGCACGAGGTTGCCCGCTGCACGGTTTGTTGCGCACATCAGCGGACGCAAGATCACTGTCCGCCCCAGCTTCGTTTTCCTTGAGTTCATCTGCGGGCGTTCTGAGCCATTTTAGCGGTTTTCGCTTGCGATTTTCTACGAAAACCCCAAGGGGCCAGGGAAAAACGTAGCAGAACTCACGAGCGCTCTGCTCACCGCCAATGAATGAACGAAACCCCCACTCTCCATCGCAGCAAGGGACTGGCCTGAGCAGCAGTTACCCTCACACAATTAACTTGATGAGGGTGAAAATCCCCAAGCCGGTGATAATGATCCCAATCGCCCACCGTAATTTTCGAAAGGACGCCCATCTCACCGTGATAGCCGCCAGTGGAACCGATAGCATAGCGCCCAATAAGAGTGATGGCGCGAGAGTCCAGTCGATCCCCCCGCTTCCGGTCAACAGATAAACTAATACACCTACGATGCATACCAATCCCTCGGCCAGTGAGGTGATACTGATGGCTTCTTTCTCCGATATCCCAGACAAGATTTGCCCGCCGCAGACGACCGGCCCGTAACCGCCCCCACTCAATCCCTTATTGATCGCGGCAATCAGACCTAATCCCCACACCTTTTTCCACGAAAAGGCAAATGTCCTGTTGATCGTTGTCAAAATCGTGATCCCCATTGTCAAAACCAACACCCCAATGTATGCTTTGAGTAACCAAGCGGGGATGTTTATCGCCACCAGCACGGCCAAGACGGTGCCGAAAACGCTACTGACCGCCAACACCAGGGTGACCTTGAATGCACGAGAGCCTCGCTTGAAGCTGACGTTACCCAGTTCTTGGTGAAGCAATCCGGCGCTGATCCCGGTTATGAACTCCGATAGCAGCACCGAGGGTACTATTTGCATGGGCTGGAACCCCATCAAGAGCAAGAGCGGTGTGAGCGTCGTGCCATAACCCATGCCCAAGGTCGAGTCGATGTATTCGCAGAACAGCGCTAACAAAATAATTGGCCAGATAAATTGAACAGACATTTTTCCCCTTTCAGTCTTCAGCTTTAATCTGGAGTTTTCCAATTGATGTTAACTACTGCTGCGGTCATCTTTGAAAGCTATCTTGCAAGCTACAAATACGCACAAGGAAGCATGCTTTTTACCATAATTAGCCTGCCTTGGTGGCGACTTGTAGATTGTTACAGCCAGATGGAAAACTCCAGTTTAATACACAAAATCTAGCAATCTCATCGGCATTGATGCCATTGATATAGAAACACAGATGCGAGAAAGCGACGCAATCGCAATTGTATGTAATTCCGATAGGTTTTGTCGGTTTCTAGACCGAATAAAAAACCCCCATACGTTCACTACTTGAGCAAATCAGTTAACGTTGTGCTCTCCATCATTTGCGCCACCATATCGCGCACATCTTGCATGATCCGGCGCAAACCACAAGTCGTCATATCCGGGCATCCGCAAGACTCGAATGCCGTATCACTCACGCAGCTGACCGGGGCTAGCGGCCCATCCAACAGGCGTATCACTTCGGCCAGTGTCACTTCATCCGGGGAACGCGCCAGGTAATATCCCCCACCCGGCCCCTTCTGGCTATTTACGATCCGACCATGCTTGAGTGTCAGCATGATCTGTTCTAGGAATCTGGTGGGGATATTATTCCGTTTGGCAAGCACTTTGTTGGATATGGGTCCCTCGTCGCAATGGATGGTTAAGTCCTGCAGCGCTCGAAGGCCATACTCGCCTCGTTTTGAAAGTTTCACGCGATTACCTCATAAAATCTATAAAATTTGTCGATTAAATTGTACCTTTCTTTTTATCTGGTGTCAAGTTGGAGATGGTGCCTATCCAATGAAATTCTCGTTTTGTAAGCGTTCAGGTGATTGAACGATGGGACACAGATCGACATAGATTGCACGGATTTTTTTCCATCAAGTGCCAAGTAAGGCTTGTTGATGGCCTCAATCTGTGTGAATCCGTGTAAATCTGTGTCCAATGCTCCCCTGGTCTGAACGGTTAGTTTTTTGTGCAAGAATTTTGCACGCGAGGTGATCTTATTGGTTCCGGCCCGGAAGCGCAGCGGCTTCGTCCGGGATGAGGAGGTGTGCCAGTGGTCACATCGGGCAATGATGATATAATGAGCATCGGGGTCAAAATGAATAAATTTTCGTTTTCAACGTTAGCGCTTATCCCGGCATGGAACGAGGACAGTCGCATCGCGCCGATCGTGGAGGCGACACACACTCACTTGCCGGTCCTGGTCGTGGACGATGGCTCCAGCGACGAGACGGCGGCCGTAGCGGAACGTCTCGGTGCGACCGTGGTCCGCCACCCCGAAAACCGGGGCAAGGGTATCGCCCTGATGACCGGTTTTTCGTGGGCGATGGCGCAGGGTTACGATGCCGTAATCACCCTGGACGCCGACGGGCAACACGACCCGCAAGAAATACCCAAGTTCGTCCAGGCCTACGAAGATGGCCTGGGCGAACTCATCATCGGGCGGAGAGATTTCAAGCAGATGCCTTTTCCCCGGCGATACACCAACCCAGTCTTTGGGTCCTGGTTGCTTTCGTGGGTTTTGAAGACGCCCGTTTACGACAGTCAAAGTGGTTATCGGCTCTACGGCCGACCGCTGCTGGAAGGATTGGCGTTGACCACCTCCCGTTTCGAGTTGGAGGTGGAGGTCATCATCCAGGCGGTGCGTATGGGCGTGCGCATCGGCTGGGTCGAAATCCGCACGATCTATGACGTCGGAGAGATAAGTTATTTCCATCCGGTGAAGGATTCGGCCCGTTTCCTACACATGGTGTGGCATGCGTGGCGCCGGAGAAAGACCATCAGTATGTGAGCTTGCTGGCATACGCCGTGAGCCGTTCACCCTGTCAATGCGCCCACATAGACGAATGACACGAAACCTGCTCCATCTCGGATGAGCGTCCGAAATTCGCAATCTCGTGTCATTCGTGCGTGACGGGCAAACACGGCGGGGCGTGAGCGAGATCGAGAAATGGGCCAACCGAGTCTAGCGGAGTCCAGTCTCCATACGGGCGATGACCAGGCGCTGGATCTCGCTGGTGCCCTCGTAGATCTCGGTGACCTTGGCGTCGCGGAAGTAGCGCTCAATGGGCAATTCCTTGCTGTATCCCATCCCCCCGTGGATCTGGATGGCCTGTGTGGTGACCAACATCGCCGTCTCTGATGCGTACAGCTTGGCCATTGACGATTCCAGGGTATAGCGCGC
Source organism: Chloroflexota bacterium (assembly GCA_011046405.1). Taxonomy (GTDB): domain Bacteria; phylum Chloroflexota; class Anaerolineae; order B4-G1; family B4-G1; genus DSAR01. The sequence goes on from DSAR01000477.1 coordinate 5,512, forward strand.
GCCGGTCTTCTTGGCCTCGTCCTTGGCCAACGCGGCCTGGTAGATGAGCAAGCGACTGGCCTCGATCCGGCATTTCATGTCGGCCAACTTTTGCTGGATCATCTGGAAATGGCCGATCTCCTGACCAAAGGCCTGTCGCTCGCGGGCATAGACCAGGCTGGCCTCGTAGGCCGCCTCGGCGATACCCAGGGCCTGGGAGGCGATGCCAATCCGGCCCGCGTCCAGCACCGACATGGCGATCTTGAACCCGTCCCCCTCCTCACCGATGCGATTCTCGACCGGGCATTTGTAATCCTCGAAATGGATCTCGCAGGTGGCCGAGGCCCGGATGCCCAGCTTGGGCTCCGTCTTTCCACACGAGAAGCCGGCTTGCTCGGCGTCGATGACGAAGGCGCTGACGCCTCGATAGCGCGGCTTGGCGTCGGGATCGCTCTGGGCGAAGACGACGATGTACCTGGCCGCCGGCCCGCTGGAGATCCAGGACTTGGTCCCGTTGATGACGTAATGGTTGCCATCCGGCGAGAGGTCGGCGGTCACACGGATATTGCCGGCGTCGGAACCGGACTGCGGCTCGGTCAGGGCGTAGGCGCCGATGGCCTGACCGCTGGCGACCGCTCGCAGGTATTTCTCTTTCTGCTCTTGGGTACCGTAGCGCAATAGGCCATAGCAGAAGAGGGAATTGCACACCGACATGATGGTCCCGTGAGAGGCGTCGGCCTTGGAAATCTCCACCAGGGTCAACACGTAGGCCAGGGTGTCCATCCCCACACCTCCGTATTCCTCCGGCACCGCGATCCCCATAAATCCCTGGGCGCCCATTTTCCGGATCGTCTCGGCGGGGAATTCCCCGGTCTCGTCGTAGTGGGTTGCAATGGGCGCGATCTCGTTCTGAGCGAAATCTCGCGCCATATCCCGAATCATTCGATGTTCGTCGCTAAGCTGCAAATCCATTGAAATTCCTCCTCATTATTCTGATTAACCTGTGACGAGTATACGATATATCCCAAAATTGATTTGGGATATATTTGGGATAAATTTGGGATAATTACCCGGACTTAGCCTCTGGAAGTGACTGCTCACCTTGTGCCCGCCGGATCACAATCCGGCAGTTTACAGGCGACGTGTTGGCTTCCGTCACCACCCATGATGGCCCTTGCACCATCGACGC
>DSAR01000416.1 GCA_011046405.1 Chloroflexota bacterium
CGTCGGCCCCTACCAGGGCGCCGTCGCCTGCCAGGTGCTAAAGGGACGCGGCGTCTGCCTCCATGCCGTCCAGACCAAACAACCGGTCGTCGTGCCCGACGTGGCGCAGTTCCCCGGCCACATCGCCTGCGATGCCCGTTCCAAGAGCGAGATTGTCCTGCCGGTGATGAAGGGAGACGCCGTCCTCGCCGTCCTGGACGTCGATTCGGATAAGCTGGCCCAATTCGACGAGGACGACGTGGCGCCCCTGGCCCAGATTCTGACACTGCTTCAACCTTATCACTGAAAGAGGAAATACTGATGACACCAATTTTAGACGTACAACAACTCAGCAAAAAATATGGCGACTTTGAAGCGGTCAAAGAAGTGAGCTTCACCGTCGAAGAAGGGGAGGTCTTTGGTCTGCTGGGGCCCAATGGCGCGGGCAAGACGACCGTGATCTCCATGCTCACCGGCGTGCTGCCGCCGAGCGCCGGCACGGCACTGATTGGCGGGTACGACATCCGCACGCAGATGAATCAGGCCAAGCAACTCAACGGCCTGGTGCCGCAGGACCTCGCGCTCTACCCCACCCTCAGCGCGCGCGCCAATCTCAACTTTTTCGGGCAGATCTACGGCCTGCGCGGCAAAGCGCTGCGCGAGCAGGTCGAGGACGTGCTGCGCATCGTCTCGCTCACCGAACGGGCCGATCAGCCGATCGAGACCTTTTCCGGCGGGATGAAGCGGCGCATCAACATCGCCGCCGGGCTGGTGCACCAACCGCAGATTCTCTTTCTCGACGAACCGACGGTGGGCGTCGATCCTCAGAGCCGCAACCACATCTTCGAGAGCGTCCAGCGGCTCAACCGCGAGCGGGACATGAGCGTCATCTATACCAGCCACTACATGGAGGAGGTCGAACTGCTCTGCGACCGCGCCGCCATCATCGACGAAGGACACATCATCGCCCTCGACACGATCGAAAATCTGATCGGCCTGCTCGGCGGTGGGGTGATCTACCTCGGCTTGCCGCGCGTCGACGCTGGCCTGTTGGCGCAGATTGCGGCACTGCCGGCCGTCCGAGAGGCGCTGCCGGCCGAAGCAGCGCCCCTCGGAGAGGGCGAAGCGGTCGCCCAACGGGAGACCGGCGCGAAAGTCAAAGTGGTCGCTGAACAAAGCCAACAAGCGCTGGTCAACGTGATCGGCTGGCTCAACACCCAGGACATCCCGCTCACCTCGCTCAAGATCCTCGAACCGAACCTGGAGAGCGTCTTTCTCCATCTCACCGGCAAGACGTTGCGCGAGTAGGAGGCGATGATGCAAGCCTTGAATATCACAAGTAAGGATCTGCTGATCCTGCTCAAGGACCGGGGAACGCTGTTCCAATTGTTGGTGTTGCCCTTGATCTTCATCGTCGTCTTCAGCGGAGCGCTCACGGCGATCAGCACAGACGAGGCGGAACAAGACACTCGCATACCCCTGGCGGTGGTCGATCTCGATGGCGGCGAGGCGGCGCAGCGCTTTGTGACCGATCTGGACACGGCCGGCGGCGTGCGCGTCGAGCCGTACGCGCAGGACGAGGCGGAGGCGCTGCTGCAGGAACGAAAACTCTCCCGCGTGCTGACCATCCCCGCCCGCTTTAGCGCCGACCTGGACGCCGGCCGCCCAGTGACGCTCCGTCTGGTCAACCATCCCGACGCCGATCCGGAGAAGACGGAGGCGACGCGATTGGTGATCGAGGGCGTGGCGCAGGATCTCTCGCTCCAGCGCCAGATTTTGGCCAGCCTGGAACAGATGGCTGAAATGCAGGCGAACGCGCCAGAAACGTCCCAGGTCTTCACCGCCGAGCGCATGATCGCGCAGGCGCAATCCCAATTCGAGCGCTCGCGCACCCAGCCGCTGATCGACGTAGCGCAGCGCGGGCCGCAGCGCGGGCCGCAGCGCGGGCCGCAGATCGCCGAGCGGGAAGCGGACGCGTTCCCCGACGCCGTGCAACTCGCCGTGCCCGCCTTCACCGTGCTGTTCGTCTTTCTGACCGCCCAGACCACGGCCCACTCCATCTACGAGGAGAAGCGGCTCGGTTCCTTCCGGCGGCTGCTGGCGGCGCCGATGAGCAAGGCCGCGCTCCTGGCGGGCAAGATGCTGCCTAATTTCGTCACCGCGCTGATCCAGACGGCGGTCATTTTCGCCTTTGGGCTGGTGGGCCTGCGGCTGATGGGGTTGCAACCGCTCTCGCTGGGGAATGCGCCAGTCGGCGTGATCCTGGTCGCGATGGCGATGGCGCTCTGCTCCAGCGGCCTGGGCATCCTGATCGCCGCCCTCGCCCGCACCGAAAGCCAGATCGGCGGGTTGAGCACCCTGATCCTGTGGGGGGCCGGCATCCTGGGCGGCAGTTTCGTCCCGCTCTTCATCCTGGAACAATTCCTGGGATCGCTGCCCCGCGTCGTGCCCCACTATTGGGCCAACCGGGCCTTCGAGAACCTGCTCATCCGCGGGCTGGGGCTGACCAGCGTGATCACTGAACTCGGCGCACTGCTCGCTTTCACGGCGCTCTTTTTCGCCATCGGCCTGTGGCGTTTCGACTTTAATTAGGGAGATGCGTATGCTCAGAGACACACTATCCGTCGCGTGGAAGGAAATCCAACTGATCGCCCGGGATCGCGGGTCACTCGTGGTCCTCTTTCTGCTCCCGCTGCTCTTTGGCGTGCTGTACGGCTCGATCAACCGCCACTTTGCCGGCGAAGGCGAGACCCTCTCGGTGCTGGTGAACGTCGACCTGGTCAACGAGGACACAGGCGTCTTTGGCGAGCAGATCGCGCTGGCACTGAACGACATCGACGTGTTGAACGTCGAGACGCTCGAATCGGCCGCGGACGCCGAGCAGCGCGTGGCAGAGGGGCACGTCTCGGCCGCCATCGTCATCCCCGCCGGCTTGACCTCGGACATCGACGCTTACACGCCGACCGAGATCGAGGTCATCGTCGATCCGGCCGAGCCGGAGAGCGCCAGCATCGTCAGCGGGATCATGAACAAGATCATCGACGAAGCCACCGTCTGGGGCGAGGTGCAGTACGGCATCCGCGCACTCCTGGACGAGTCGGGCGTGCTGGCGGACGCCGGCGCCGAGACCCGCCGCGCGATTCAGGCCCAGAACCTGGGCGTCGTCATGACCCGCATCAACGAGATGCATCACACGCCGCTGGTCTCCGTCGTCAGCCAGGATCTGGAGGGCGCGGTCATCGAGGGCGGGATCGAGCTCTTTTTCGCCCTGCTCTTTCCGGGCATCACGGTGATGTTCGTCTTTTTCGGCGCGAGTATGTCGAGCGCGTCGCTGCTCAACGAGCGTGAGACCGGCGCGCTTCGTCGCCTGCTGGCAGCGCCCATCTCGCGCGGCGCCGTCATCGGCGGCAAGATGTTGGGCTACATGGCGCTCGTCTGCCTGCAAGTGATCGTGCTGTTCGGGGTGGCGCACTCATTTTTCGGCATGCCGCTGGGTGATTCGCAACTGGCGCTAGCGCTGCTCACGCTCCTGCTGGCCTTCGTCGCCACGGCGATGGGCATGTTGATCGCGGCGCTCTCCCGCTCGTCGAAACAGGCGGACAACGTCGGCACGGTGCTGGGCTTCGTTCTGGGCGGGCTCGGCGGCTGTATAGCAATTACGCCCATCCCGCTCACCCGCACCGAAGGCTTCATGAGCGTCATCGCCCGCCTCACCCCCCACGGTCACGCCGTCGACGCCTACTACAGCCTGATGGCGGAAAAGGCCAGTCTGATCGATATCCTGCCCCAGATCGGCTTCCTGCTGGCGATAGGCGCGCTCTTCTTCCTGATCGCCATCAGGCGCTTTCGATTCACCGAGTGAATCACGAATTACACAAATTTCCCTGCTTGTTTCGTGAAATTCGTGCCGTGTTCGTGCAATTCGTGATCAAGGAGGTATCGCTATGGCGTATCGCACCTATCGTGGGGAGCGACTGTCCAAGATCGGCGTCGGCTGCTACGGCGTGGGCGGGGCGTATGGAGAAAAGGACCCCCAGCAGTACGTCGGCGTGTTGCGCCGGGCAGCCGAGCTCGGCGTGACGTTTTTCGACACGGCCGACGTCTATGGACCGGGCGAGGAAGTGCTCGGCCAGGCGCTGGCGCCTTTCCGCGACCGAGTGTGGATCGCCACCAAGGTCGGCGCCAGCGAGAGCGGAAAGCCAGATTGTTCCCGGGCGCACGTCGTCGCGTCGTGCGAGCAGAGCGTGCGGCGGCTCGGCGTCGAGCGGATCGACCTCTACCAGATCCACTTCGACGACCCGTGCACGCCGGTGGATGAGACGGTGGGCGCGCTGGAGGAATTGGCAGCGGCGGGTAAGATCCGCTATTATGGCGTGGGCCATCTGTCCCCAGCCCGCGTGGCCGAGTACCTGGCGACGGGCAACGTTTTTTCAGCGCTGGTCGAGTTGAGCGGCGTCGCACGGGGGGCATTGAGGCGGACCGCACCGCTCTGCCGCGCCCGTGGTGTGGGGTTGATCGCCTTTAGCGTCACCGGGCGCGGCATGCTGACGGGCCAGATCGGTCCCGATACAGCATTTGAGCCGGGTGATATTCGCCGGCTCGACCCGCTCTTTCAGCGCGCGCGGCGCGCCTCGGGCCTGCGCGTCGCCGACGAGATGCGCCAGCTCGGCGAGCGCTATGGCAAATCGCCGGTCCAGGTCGCCATCGCGTGGGTGCTGGCCCAGCCGGGCGTCATCTGTGCGCTCACTGGCCCATCGACCGTGGCCCACCTGGAGGAGAATCTGGGCGGATCAGGTTGGACGCTCGACGCGGATGACCTGGCCGCGCTCGACCACTTCCTGGACACCGAAGAGGAACGCCTACGGCGTGAGCAGGTCGACGAGTTGCGCGCGATCCTCCAATCCAAAACGCCAGGCGAGCAGCCGTTCGCCGACCTCGTCTACGTGCTCGAGACGCTGGTCGAGCTGGAGCTGGCGGAGGAGACCGAGGTCATCCCGGCCTTTCAGCAGTTGTGGCCCCAGCGCGCCGACCCCGATCCCGCCACCCTGGCGGGTATTCGAGCAGCCCTGCGAGAGCGATTCCTGTCCACGCTGGAAGGAACGGCTTGCCAGTCCCTTGCCTGCAACGTATAATAGACATCCAGCGTAAGCAGTTCCTGAAAGGAGGCATCGAAATGGACACGACAATCGTCCAAACCCATCCCCAAACGCGGCAGACGGTGCGTTTTCAACAGGCACAACGTCCAGAACTTCCCCCATTGAATCCCGGCGATCGCTTGTCCCGTGCCGAGTTCGAGCGACGCTACGAAGCCCACCCGGAGATCAAAAAGGCTGAACTTATCGAAGGAGTCGTTTATATGCCATCGCCTACCCGCTTTGAGAGACACGGTGAGCCTCACGGTCAAGTCATCACCTGGTTGGGGGTCTACACAGCCACGACGTCTGGCGTTCGCTTGGGCGACAATAGCACGATACGCCTGGATCTGCAGAACGAAGTGCAGCCCGATGCGCTGCTACGACTCGATCCGGCCTTAGGTGGACAGTCGCACATCACCGAGGACGACTACCTGCAAGGCCCCCCAGAGTTGGTGGTGGAGATCGCCGCCAGCAGCGCCGCCTACGACATGCACGTCAAGCGCCGCGTCTACGCTCGCAGCGGCGTGCAGGAATATCTGGTCATCCAGATGTACGAGCAGCGCATAGATTGGTTCATCCTGCGCGAGGAGGGCTACGAGACGCTGGCGCCAGGCGAGGATGGCGTGTTGCGCAGCGAGGTCTTCCCGGGGCTGTGGTTGAACAGCGACGCCTTCTGGGCTGGCGACCTGGCGGCTATGCTGGACACCCTGCGGGAGGGGTTGGACTCGCCCGCATGCGCCGAGTTCTCCGCCCGGCTGAAGACGGCCCAGGAGTGACGAATGGGTTCCGCGCACGCGCCGGACCGAGAGACGATTGACATGATGATCGACGTCATTATCATCGACGACCATCCCGTCGTCCGCGCCGGCATACGCACGGTCCTCGATCGCACACCCGACGTCACCGTCGTGGCCGAAGGGACCACCGGTGCCGAGGCCCTGCGCCTGACCGAGCAACACCAGCCCGACGTCCTGGTGCTGGACGTCAACCTGCCCGACGTGAGCGGCATGGATGTCACCCGGCAACTACGGGAGCGAGACACGACGACGGCAATTCTCGTCCTGACTGCCCACGACGATAACCAGACCGTCTTCGGACTATTGGAAAACGGCGCCACCGGCTACGTGCTGAAAGACGAGGCCCTCGAAACCCTGGCCGACGCGGTGCGGGCGGCCGCCCGAGGAGAGACCTGGCTCAGCCCGGCCGTGGCTCGCCAGGTCGTGCGCCGCGCCGTGGGTTTAACAGACCCCCAATCACCCAAGCACCCAAGCACCCAAGACCCCCTCACCCCGCGCGAGACAGAAGTACTCCGCCTGCTGGCCCAAGGGCTCGACAACGCCGCCATCGCCGAGCGGTTGGTGGTCACCAGGCGCACGGTCCAAAATCACGTCAGCAACATCTACGGCAAATTGGGCATGAACTCGCGCACCGAGGCAGCGCTGTGGGCCATCCGCCATCGCTTGATTCAGATCCCAACGGACCACGACACGCTCGATGCGTCCTGAATGGTTGCAACGCGCGCTCTTCGCCCTGCTGGCCCTGATCACGCCCACGTTGGC
>DSAR01000112.1 GCA_011046405.1 Chloroflexota bacterium
CATCTCTGGATCACGAATGGCACGAATGACAAATGACACGAATTTTGGCTCGAATTGTGAAAAAACACTCGTGAAATTCGACCATTCGTGTGATTCGTGATAGAAAATCTAATGACCCGACAGTTCGCCTACGTCTCCCGCGTGCAAAACACGACCCCGGCCAGGGGTTGGTGACGCTTCCCGTGCTCGTCGGTGAATTCGACGCGCACCGGGTCGGGCCGGTCCAGGAAGGCGTGCAGCGTCTGTTCCAGCCGATCGAAGTCCCGGCGCAGTTCCCAGGTGCGCGCAGGATCGACCGCGTCGTGCAGGACGACGAAGAGCCGGTTGGCGGCGTGGAAGCGTCCCTGTTTCGACTGATTGGCGTACAACCAATGGGCCAGTTCGGCGGGATGGGCGCGGGCATAGGCCAGGGCGCGACCGAACCCGCGGGGCAACCCCGTCAGCTTAAGATCGAAACTCTCGTCGTCCAGGTAAAAGTCGATTGTGTGATGGAATGAATCTGACTCGGAACGAGTGCGGGCGTGTTCGAGGATGATGTCGAGCGCGACCTGGTGGGTGTGGAAGTTGTACCAGCGGCGGATGACGTAACAGCCGAAATCCCAGAGCGGCAGGTTCATCCGGGCGGCCGTGCACTTCGTCTCGCGGCGCAGCGTGTCCAGGTCGTCGACCTGGTAGATAAAGCGGCTGGCGCGATCCCATGCGTTCCCCTGCACCCGCCCCCAGCGGGGCATCCGTTCGACCTTGCGCAGTTCGCTGCGGATATCGATCGGGCCAACCGGGCCGGTCGGGGCGCGTTGATCAGCCATTTTTCGGTTTCTGGAAGATAATGACGTATTCGTGCTTGAAGATATAAAATCCCCACGCCAGCGCCCGGTAGCGCCACAGATTGCCGTCCTGTCCTTTTCCCCGCTCGTTGCCGGTGATGTTCTTGACCACGATGGCCTTGACGCGGAATCCCACCCGCTGCATGCGGGCCATACAATAGAATCCCAGGGGGATCAACTCGCCTTGGGTATACTTGTCGCCGATGACGAGCGCGGCGAAACGGCCCGCTTCCAACAGTTCATATCCGTTCCGAACGACCGACTCGAAATCGTCCAGGAATTGCTCCAGGGTCGACGCGTTGGAGAGATCGGCGGCGTCGTCGGAAAACTGGATGATGTCGTGATACGGGGGGTGGAGCATCAACAACTGGGCGTGCTCAGACTGCATCTGATTTAGAGCGGCCTGCACCTGGTCGGCGGTCTCGGCGGTGCTCGAATCCCCCTGCAGGAGGTGGACGCGCTCGCCCAGTAATTCGGGGGGGATTTTTTCGCGCACGTACTCGACCAGGTCTGGCTTCAGTTCGACGCCGACGAAGCGCCGGTCCAGGCGCACCGCCTCGATGGCCGACGTGCCGGATCCCAGGAAGAGATCGAGCACGACGTCAGCCCGTTTGGTATAACGCAGGAAGGCCTGGGTGGCGATCTGGGGGACGAAATTGCCGTGATAATCGAGCTGGTGACCGCCGGACCGGTCGCGGGCGTCGATCATCCACAGCGAATCGGTCCAGACGTGCTCGTACTCCCGCCAGCGGTTGAGGTCAATGTCGGAGTAGGGCGGCGTCTTGGGTTTGTTCATAGTTCGGCCTTTGTCAATAGGGATTCGAACAGATCGCTTCCCGTCCGGCCGGTCTTCCCGCTGACGGCCGCCTTTAGGTCCCGGTCAAATCCGTGAGAAAGGTCCTCGCCGGTGGCGTAGCGCGTCAGGGCCAGGGCCCGGATGGCGTTGGCGATGGCGTAGCGGGGTTCGGGCCGGTCCAGGTCCTCGAAGAAAAAGGTGCAACTGGCGTACATGCGCTGTCGATAGAACTGGGCTTCGAGCAGGGCTAGCAAGCGCCGGGATTGTGGCTGATCGAGGTGGGCCAACCCATGCTCCGCGAGAAAGGTGAAGCCGTCCATCCGCCCCAGGATCACGGCGATGTAATCGTCGCGCAACGGCCAGGGAGAGATTTGGAGACGCTCGGCTTCGCACACGTAGGCGTGATCCAAGTCACAGGCCAGGTTGTCCAGCGCCCGCCGCAACGCACCCTTCCAACGGCTGTCGCCGGGGGTGCAATCGCAGCCCACGACCCAGCGGCTCAACCCGTGCCCGCAGCTCCATGCGCTGTTCTCGACGATCTCCAGGGCTGGCCTCTCGTCATCCGGCGGCGCGCCGTTTTGCATGTAATGGCCCAGGGTCGTGACACAATAGTCGTAACTCTGCGATAATTGGATGATGCGTTCTAACACCTGGATGCCCTGTTTGTGGTGATGGCCGAAGGTCTCGCCGTCGGTGGCGATGAGCAGCAGCCGGTCCCGCTGGCATCGCCACTCGACCTGCTCCCGCAGCCAGTGTTCCACCTCCGACGGCTGGGGCATATGGAAGGAGAGGCTATTGGAAAGATGCCTATCGCGCACGAAGACGGCGATCGACCCGCCGTTGGGCAGATCCGCCCGGTATGGGCCGGCGCCGAGCGAGAGATCGCCGCGCACCTGCTCGTCGGAGAGGATCGTGAAGCGAACCCCCTCAACGGCTGCGACCTCCAGCGTCTCGTAATCGACCGCCATCTCGGGGAGCCACAGCCCCGCCGGGCGGTGGCCGAAGCGGCGAGCGAAGCTCTCAATGCCCCACTTGACCTGGCAGATCTTATCCCGCCGGCGCGCCAGGGGCAGGATGGTGTGGTGCACCGACTGGGCCAGCCCGTTGCCCACGCCGTGGGCCTCGCGATGGACCCGCTCGGAATCGACGATCTTCTGATAGGTCTGGTGATCGTGCTCGTCCAGCCAGCGGGCCAGGGTGCCGCCCAGGTTGAAACTGAGGCGTTCGAAGAGCCCGGCCTCGGCCACCGGGGTGTAGCACTCGGCCGAGATGAGCGCGTTCCAGTTAGTGTAGGGGGCCGCGTCCGGTTCTCGCGGCACGCGCCCGGTGAAGGGGTCGATCCGAGGCGGCTGGTAGAAGTGCCCATGAATGCAAAGATGACAGTCCGTCATGTTTTATCTTTCCCACTCTCCCTCCCAGGGCGTTGATAAACAGCGCCGCTGTGACGTAAATGAAGGCTGAAGGACAAATAGCGTATAGTGCAGTGTTCGGTAGTGTCCCTGCACAATTTCTGGCATACTGTCAGCTACCTCACCTAACCTAGAACAGATGCCTTATCATATTGTCGCCGATTTCGACGTATTGGTCAACTGTTCCTGGCGCATCAAGATCTGTCACGGTATCAGACAGCCAGACGGGCTGTTTCAGTCTATCGTTGTAATTGCTCAGGCCAGTCCCTTGCTGCGATTGAGAGTGGGGGCCCCCGCCCATCCGCTGCAAACGGACGGTAGGCTGAGCAGCAATTACCTATCGTTTTAGTTTTGCGAGCGATTGCTCGGGCCGGTCTCCGTCCGATCTTTGATCAGACGGAGACCGGCCACGGCGCCATACGAGTGTCCTGTCTCTGGGAACCCCTGAATTGGCCCCTGCTCACAAGACTGAAATGTTACGCAGATTTTTTGTTGGGGTAGTGGCCCTATCTACCATTGGTGTTCAGGTGGTATGAGGAAAGATGTGGAGGGGTTCGTTGGATCAAACCTGGCGCGCTATCGGTAGCAACGGGCGCAAGCCGAACATGGCCTAATCCGGCTTGACCCCTGCCACCACGGCCCCGCCGATGGTCGCCAGGACGATCCCCGCAAACAGGCCGCATATCACGCCGGGCAACATCATGGCCTGGGGATCGATGCCTGTCTCGGCCAGTTGTTCCATCTGTTGTGGGTCGACACCGGGGATGCCGGCACCCTGTCCCATCCCTACGATCATCATAATATAACCTATGACCCCCGATATGCCACCACTAACGAGTCCGGCGATAGCCCCCGCGCCCGCACCCTGGGTAGGCGTCCGGGGCGGACTTATCATCAATCCAGCTAAAACACCGATGGCGATCGAGGCCAACAAACTGGCCCCGCACATCACCCACACCAGGGTACCGTACATAGGCAATACCTGATTGAGTATAGTTAGCACGAGCATAATGACCGTACCAATCAATCCAGCTTTCAGTCCTGCTTTTCCAGGCATAACGTCACATCTCCTTTTCGTGTTGTATCTATTCGTATACTAATGCTTCTCGCACACTGATCTGCGTCGCGCTCAAGGCTGGCCACAGGCTGGCTAGTGCTGAGAGCGTGACCACGATGAGCAGCCAGCCGATCGCGCCCGCGATGGAGTAGTCGAAATCCAACGGTACGCCAAACAACTGGTCGCTGACCAAGCGACTGAAGACCTGCGAACCGGGATAGCTGATGGGAACGGCCAGCAACCAACTCAGCACACCCACCAGCACACCTTCGACCACGAAAATCCGGACGACGACTAACGAGGTCGCACCCACGGCCCGCATGACGCCGATCTCTTGCTGCCGCTCGACGACGTTGATAGCCATCGTCCCCATCAACCCCACGCTGCCCACCACGGCCATCAAAATGACCATAGTCAGCATGAGATAGGTGATTGTATCGAACAGGGCCTGGTTGGTCTCCTGTACCTCCCGAGCGCTTTGCAAATCGGCCGGCTCGATGTAGTTAGCGGTGTAGGCCTCGCGCAGGCGCCGGACCAGTTCCCGCTGCATGGAAGGATCGTGCTGTTCCGATTTTACCATGACGATGCTGCCCCTGTCAAAACTGCTGCTGGCCCGGGCCAACGCGCCAAAGGGGACGAAATTATCCCGTTGGAGGTTGTTGATGTTGAGCACCAGGCCCACTACCGTCCAGTTCGACGCCCGTCCCCCAATCGTGATCTGAATCTCGTTGCCGACGTCGATCCCCTCGTCTGCCGCGATCTTGCTATTCAGGAGTATGGCGCGGCCATCACCGGGCTGCAACGGGCGCCCGCTGACGATACGCGGGTCGAACATCTCCGATGGAAGCGGTACGCCCCACAAGGAGACGTCCAAAGACTCGTCGTCAGGCAACGTGACGTACCCCTCTCGGCGCTCCCAGACCTCGGCCCGGGCCACGCCGGGGAGACGTTGGGTCACCTCGAGCAATTGGGACACCCGCTTGGGCTGCTCAAAGGCCACCAGGGCGTCAAAACCGAAATCGTCGAGCAAGACCTCGATGGTGTTATTCATCGAGGTGCTAGCGCTCGCCACCATGATGAACACGATCCCGCAGAGCACCAGCGTGACCAACGCCAACGTGACCCGGACCTTACGCCGGAAAACGTTACGCAGGCTTAGGATCGTCGGCGGCGACAGGTGCCGAACGGCCACCACCAACCGGTCCAGGCGACTGCGGCCAAAGTGCGTATCCAGGCCGTAGTAGCCAATGGCCTGGTGCGGGCTGATCAGCGCCCCCTTGGCGACGGGCACCAGCCCGGCCAAAGCGGGCACCAGGATTCCCACGCCCACCTGGATGGCGATGGCCTCGGGCAGGACGTGAAAAGCGCCGAGTTGGACGTTGAGCAAACGCAACATCCAGGCGGCCAGGACGTAGGCCATAGCCGCGCCCAACGGCACCGCCAGGAACAGGGATAGCAGGCCGTAGACAAGGGCCGTCGCCAGGTAGATGCGCATCACGCGTCCGAAGGTGGCGCCGATGACCTTCATCACCCCCACCTGCCACACCTGCTGGGCGATCAGGGCGTTCATCACGTTGGCGATCAAGAACCCGCTCAACGCCAGCGACAGTCCGGCTAAAATCTTCAAGATAAGCCCCAAGGCATCGATAACTTCCTGCATCAGGTGTATGTCGGGATCAATGACGAGATAATAGCCCACGCGAATGTCCATGCGTTCCAGGCGTCGCTGGACCCGCTGACCCACTTGGTCTGCCTGTTCTGTGTCAAACGAATGCAGGCGAACGTAGAGCCGGTCGAACGCCCGCGGTGTACCGGTTACCCAGGCGACTGTGTCGAGGGTGCCAAAGAAGATCGGCCCCAGGAGCACCGGCGTCACCGCCTGCGGGTGACGGAGCACCCCTGTGACGGGTAGCTGGCGCTCGTAGGGGCCTCTTTTGACAATGACGGTGCTGCCCAACGGTACGTCGAAATGGCTGGACGTCATCCGCTCGACCGCCAGCGCCCGGCCGGCCTGGCCGGGCCAATCCCCCGCCACCAACTCGAATCGGTTCATCTGTTGGGCTTCGTAATCGACGCGGGCCATGATCGTCCCCTCGCGCCAGTCCTCCTCGCCCGCCAACTTCCACCGGAAGGGGACCGAGATGTCTCCCTCGGCGCTGGCGACCTCGGATTCTCGCAGTATGGCATCGACGACGTCCTGGTCGAATCGGCCCATCCCGTGAAAACTGAGGTGGGGTGGAACGCTCGCCCAGTGACTCTCGGTCAATTGGGTCGCCAGCACGCCGGAGGTGCCCTGGACAAACCCCAGGGCGAAAACGCCGATACCGATGGAGAGAATAGCCAAGCACGTGCGCAGCTTGTTGTGCCACAGGTCGCGCCAGACCTTACGCCAGATAATGCTCATTCATGCGCCGTTCTATTTCAATTCGTAACTGCTGCTTAGAGAATGGGGATGTGGGGTGTTGGGCGAGCGCGAAGCGCCCGCCCAACACCCCACATCCCCGTCCATCCACTGCAGTTACTTCAATGCTTCACTTATTTCTTCCGCAGTAGGGGCCAGATGAGAAG
>DSAR01000401.1 GCA_011046405.1 Chloroflexota bacterium
GCGGTGGGACAGTGCGCCGCGCTGCAGCTGAAAACTGGCCTTCCAATGGGACAAAAAGCCCCAAAACCGGGCTTAAATTACCCTCAAATGGGAACTCGCTGGAGTTTTGTACCGGAAACTAGATAGTCAAAAGTCGCGAGCCAAGAAAACTTGGCGATGGCACTCCTGTCAGCGGATTATCGCCGCCGGCTCCTGCGGAAGAGACGGATAATCAACAGCAGGATGATGCTGCCCAGCAGCGTGACCAGTATGGTGGGAATAGTGATGGCGTCGTTGATGGTCCCGACGTTAAAGATGGGGCTGAGAAAGAACCCCGCCAGGAATGCGCCGACGATGGCCACCACGATATTGAGCAGCAGGTTCGAACGGTCATGCATGAGTTCAGTCGCCACCCAGCCGATGATCGCTGCAACGAACAGGTATATTAATAGGTTTACCATTTGTCTCTCCTTATGTTTGAGATCGCGTGTTAGCCGTGTTTGAAACAAGCTTGCGCTGTCTTGCCCCGGCTAATTGTGTCAACCGGCGTGGAACTGTTGCATTACGTAGCCGGAACGGCGACTGTTTCTTGATGGGCTTCATGCTTCGCCGCCCAACGGTCAACTTCCTCAGTTGATGATCAGGCGTCTGCTTATTAGACTACTCTTAGTATACATCTTTATCCTTAGTATATCATCGGTACAATGTGGATTTCTATCTCCACATTTAGTTGACCTGGGGGCGCTGCGCTCCACTGGATGTGGAGTGGGGCTGGGGCGCGCGTTTATCTACAATCCACCTGAAACATCCCCAGGCCACGGTGACGTTAAAATCTACTGTGACCTGGGGATGTGATAGGAGTCGGGGTCAGGGCGTGTGGTTTCTTTGCACGAGCGGGAGATAGATCTTCGTCATAAACGTGGCCGTGACGGCTTTGTTGGTATCCATCGTCAACTCTTCGGGATTGGCTACGCCACTCAGGTCGCCCGACCAGCCGGTAAAGTGCCAGCCCGTATCCGGCGTGGCGGTAAGTGTGACGACCGTGCCCGTGATGAAGGTATAGGGGAAGATTATAGTGCCGGGTGGCAGGATCACGGTGCCGGGTGGTTCTGCCGTCACGCTGCCGCGGCCCACGATGTTGACAGTCAACGTGTAAACCTCTGCTGCAACGATCACGCTGGCGCTGCTGGTGTCGTTCTCAAAGTCACGCTCTAACTCTGTCGAGGTGATAGTCGCCGTGTTGGTAAACATGCCGCTCGGCAATGTCGAGCTCAATTGCCCGGTGATGGTGATGATTCCGCCTTGCCCGACCTCTAACGGGGCAATCTCCCATGCATAGCGCGTGTCCTGCACCTGGGTGATGGCGACGCCGCTGCTGATAACACTGGTGTTGGTCACGCTGATGGGAATGGTATCGCTGATCATGATCCCCGTGACCAGCTCGCTCCCATAGTTAGCAAAGGTGATGGTATAGGTAATGACTTGATCCGGGATCGCGCTAACTGGATAGACCTGCTTGACAATCCCCAACTGCGGGTTGGATATGGGGGGCGAGCCCTCCGTGTCCATCGTCACGCCGCCGTTGAGCGCCAAAGCTCTCCCGGACAGGCCGGCGCCGGTTTCCAGGGTGATGCTTTGATCTGCGATGATAGTGCCCTTGAACCGCGTAGTGGTGCCGAGTGTCGCTGAAGTGCCCACTTGCCAGAACACGTTAAATATTTGGGCCCCATTGATCAGGCGCACCGTCGATCCGGAGGCGGTGGTGAGGGTGCTCCCGGTCTGGAAAACCCAGACGGCATTGGGGTCGCCCATGGCGTCCAACACGAGGTCGCCCGTCAACTGCGCGGACGTATTGAAACAGTAGACGCCGGGCGGGAGTGTCATGCCGCCCAAATCCTGGCTTGTCAAATTGGTGTTACAGGGGCGGCCGGCTAGATCATTGTACCCCGCGAGAGCATCAATCTGCGCCTGCTCTGGAATCGCGCCGCCTCTATATATCTCGCCATTTTCGACCGTGCCGGGTGGGAAGCCCTCGACTGCAGAGCCAGGGAAGACGCCCACATTCCCATAGTAAACGCCGTCGCCGGTATTGGTGAAGGTCGAAGCGGCCAGGCCCACAAAGCTCGCGGCTGTGCCTAAATCCGGCGCCTCGGCGCTAGGGTTGGCCGCGACGTTGGGCGCGGGACCGCCCACCACAGTGACCAACACCATGGATAAGGTGAGCAAAAACGTCAAAGTTTTACTTCTCATAGTGTAACCTCCTAAATTTTGTGAATAATCTACTCGGGCTGTTCTCAGTATAAACGCAACAGCACTGGCTGTCATCAGTACGGCGTAGATTTTTCGCTCCACATTTTGATGATCTGGATGCGAACGCGCTCCGCTTTATGCGGAGAGGAATCTCCGCTAAACGCTGATGCGAAAAAGCCCTGTTGGATGTATAATA
The DNA here is from genome assembly GCA_011046405.1 of Chloroflexota bacterium. Lineage (GTDB taxonomy): Bacteria > Chloroflexota > Anaerolineae > B4-G1 > B4-G1 > DSAR01. The sequence goes on from DSAR01000401.1 coordinate 2,426, forward strand.
ATAAGGTCATCAGGTATACCATCCTGGCCCTGGTCGCGCGCGTCTTGCACCCCGGCGGCTGGCCAGCACAAGTGAAAGGAGTGGACTTATGCAATACCGTTTTGCCGACCTGGTCGATCTGCCCGGCTTCGAACAGGTCATGCAGTCGTGGTACAGCGTCGCCGGTGTACCCACTGCGCTGCTGGATACGGAGCGCCATGTACTGTGTGCCGTGGGCTGGCAGGATATTTGCACCCGCTTTCATCACTTGCCGCCACGGGCCGCGGGCCGCTGCCCCCACAGCGACGACTACATCTTCAGCCGTCTGCACGCGGGTGACTACGTGGCGCATCAGTGTGAGCATGGCCTGATGAACAGCGCGATGCCGGTCATCGTCAAAGATGAGCATATCGCCACGTTGTTCATGGGTCAATTTCTGCACGCGCCGCCCGATGAAGCGTTCTTTCGCCAGCAAGCACAAGCGTTGGGCGTTGACGCCGACGCTTACCTGGCGGCGCTCCAAGACATCCCCGTCATTGCGGAAGAGCGGCTGCGGGTGATTATGAGGGCGCAAACCCAACTGGCCCACATGTTGGCGACGCTGGGTTGGGAACACAAGCAACTCTTGGGCGCCTCCGCTACGTTCAATGCCGATCTCATGCGTGCGCAACAGCACATCGCTTTGATGTTACACACTGCCCAGACCGCGAGCAGCACATTGGAACCAGATCAGGTGCTGGAGCGGGTCGCTGATGCGCTGGTCGCCGCCGTGGATGTGCCGTACTGCGGCATCTATTTGTTGGATACCGAACGGGGGGTGCTCGTGCCGCGTGTGGCGCGCGGGCCGTTGACCGACGCGGGGCTGTCCACGCAGTATTTGGATCCGGTGGTCAACTCTCTGATGGATGAGGCGCTAGAGCGGCAATCACCGGCGGTCTGGTACGATGCAGCGACCGATCCCCGGATCAGCCAGGAGATAGCCCAGACCTGGAACATCAAATCGGTGTTGGCGGTGCCCATCCGGGTCAGCGACAAGGTGTTGGGGCTGGCCCTGCTCAGCACGTCCAGCGACTATCGCCAGTTCACCCCCGACGAGATCGAACTCGTCTGGGGGATTGCCAACTCGGTGGCGTTGGTGGTCGATAACGCCCGGTTGTACGCCGAGACGCGCCAACATCTGGCCGAAAGCTACGGGCTAGAACGGGTGGCATCCGCTTTGTTGCACAAGCGCGACCCGGGGGAAGTACTCGAGATCGTCTGCGCTGAGGTCCAGCAACTTACCGGCGCCGCCAGGAGCGCGGTCTTGCTCGTCGAAGATGGGGACTGGCTGCGTGTGGCCTACAGCAGAGGGTCGGAACCGGCGTTCTTTGACCGTATCCCCGTTGCCGGGTCGCTGGCCGGCCTCAGCGTGCGCCAGAATGAACCCTTTTTGACCAACTCGCCCGCCGCCGAGTCTTGCGAATATTTGCAGGGCGAACGCCCCACGGCGTTTTTAGCCGTGCCATTACAGGCGAACGGCGACGTGATCGGTGTGCTAGAAGTGCTCGACAAGCCGGGCGGTTTTGTGAAGGACGACATCCGTATCGTCAGCCTCTTCGCCAACCAGGCCGCCATCAGCATCGAACATGCCCGGCTTAATCAACGAGCTGGAGAGATAGCGGTGCTGGAGGAACGCCAACGCCTGGCGCGGGAACTCCACGATTCGGTCGTGCAATCGCTCTACAGTATGGCGCTCTACGCGGATGCGGCCAAGCGGGCCCTCGCGGGCGGCAAATCGGACGTAACCGTGAGCCACTTGCAAGAATTGCGTGACACGGCGCGGAGCACGATGTACGACATGCGGCTGCTGATTTTCGAGTTGCACCCGCCGGCGTTGGAAGAGGAAGGCTTGATCACCGCCCTGCGCGTCCGGCTGGCGTCGGTGGAGGCGCGGGCCGGGGTGCATGCCGAACTTGAGGTTGAAGGCGAGCGCCGCCTGCCGATTAGGATCGAACAGGAACTCTACCGGATCGCGCAAGAGGCGCTCAACAACATCATGAAACACGCCCGGGCGCAGCACGTGACGCTCAAGGTGCAGTTCAACAACGGGACTGTGAGCCTGCAAATACGCGATGACGGCGCTGGCTTCGATCTACGCGGCGCCGAGGGCGGCGGCGGGATGGGGCTGTATAGTTTCGAGGCGCGGGCCGCTAAGATCGGCGGGCGTGTCACCGTGGACAGCCAGCCGGGGCAGGGGACAACGGTGACAGTACACGCCGCTATTCCAGAGGAGAAATCTATATGAGCCAGATCATTCGTGTTTTAATCGTGGACGACCATACCATTGTTCGCAAAGGTATCCGCGCTCTGCTCGCAGAGATCGGGGGTATTGAAGTGGTAGGGGAAGCCGCCGATGGGCAGGAAGCCATCGTGCAGGCCGACCGGCTCCACCCGGACGTGATCCTGATGGACCTGGCCATGCCCCGGATGAACGGCATCGAGGCCACCCGTCAGATCAAGGCTCGGCAGCCGGAGAGCCGCGTCCTCGTGATGACCAGCTTTGCGACCGATGGGAAAGTGCTCCCGGCCATCAAGGCCGGCGCTCAGGGCTATCTCCTCAAAGAATCGGCTCCGGAGGACCTTGTCCAGGCGATCCACCAGATCCAGCGCGGGGAATCGTCGCTGCACCCCGTCATCGCCCGCAAGGTCCTGCAAGAGATCGCCCATCCGTCAGATCTGCCGCCGACGACGGATCCGCTGACCGAGCGCGAAAACGAAGTCTTGCTCCTGGTGGCGCAAGGGCTGAGCAACCAAGACATTGCCGAGGAGCTGTACATCAGCCCCGCAACCGTTCGCTCGCATGTGAGCAGCATCATGGGCAAACTATACCTGGCGAACCGGGTGCAGGCGACGCTGTATGCCCTGCGTGAGGGGCTAGTGTCGCTGGACGTAGGCCCGGATGAGAAACAGGTCGGGTAAAACCACTTGAACTAGGCGCTTCGCGCAGGTCCCTTCAGTTATACCTGTCGGCTCTTTGGGATTTCGCATGGCGCCAGCCGCGCTCGGCTCGGATTGCCAAATTCGAGCCACATTTGGGGGCACGACGACGCGCTGCGCCACTAAAGGCGGGGATTTGGCAATCCCCTTAGAGCGAAACCCTGAGAAATCCTGGAGAGTCTACCTGTCTTGGCCGAAAAGCCCATCCGTTCTAAAGCCAATACCCGTGAATGAGTAGCGGCTCATTGACGAAAAGGGTCAAATGCCCATCCTAATTCACAAGACAAACGATGAACTTGATCTGGTCAAAGGTTACCCTCTCTCTGTCAGGCTGTCAAACAACGCTTGCGTCGTAGTCGCCGGTAGCAAGATTGGTGAACTCGACCGTCAGCGGCGCCAGACCCTGGGCCGGATTGGCGTCGAAAGAGGCGGTCAAGAATCACAGCTTGAGATTGAGGATGACGTGACCGCCTACGTCTCGCGCGATCTATTGGATGAGCAAAAACCCGGCGCGCGAAAAGTACGCTTCTACATCGGCGGATATGGCGGATATTGGTTGGAATTAGCCGAACCGTGGCGCGGAGGCGAAGCGCCAGAAATGAAGGCTATCCTTATCAATCGCCACGGCGTTACGCTGGCGACCGCTATGCCCGATACTCGCGCGCTGGTCATTCGGGATGGGCTGGTGATCAAGGAAGAGAACAAGCCCGAGATATACGTCTATCAGGATGGACAGTTCCGCTGGATCAGCAGCCTGGAGGCTTTCGAGCGCAGGGGCTTTACCTGGGAGCAAGTGCACATAGTGGAGTCTGGTTTCCTTACTGATTATCCGATCGGTCCGCCGATTTACGTGCTGCTGAAATGCAATGCCAGCCCTCACATCTACCGCTTAGAGGAGGGGAAAAAGCGCTGGATCATAGACATTGAGACCTTTGAAGCTGAGAGGCACGTGTGGGAGGATGTCCACCTTACTTCCTGCGGCTATCTGCGGGGACTGCCGGATGGGAAGACGATTCCACCAGGGCACGGCCCGCCGCCGCAACCGTGAGGCTTTGACGCACCGGAACCGTGTTCCAAGGAGGAACGGTGGCCCTGTTTTATATTATCAAAAACAACCTGGACGCGGAGCGGTGAAAGAATACGTTCTCCATCGTCTCTCGGAACAGTCTGACAGGGCCAAGTAAGTCCAATATCGCCGGGTCGAGACCGCCCTCCCCGATCTGGTAACTATTGGCCATA
>DSAR01000400.1 GCA_011046405.1 Chloroflexota bacterium
CGTATATATGTACGCAAGAGACGGACAAGACTCGATATCCTGATTAACGTATCTTCTCGATCAGTGGGGGAAGAAGACGTTCATTGGAGCGACGTCCGGTAACCGTCAAAAGCGGGACGCTGGGGTTGGACCCTCTGTCACTGTCACATATGGAGTAATCATTGTGCACTATTTAATCATTTCGGACGTTCACGCGAATCTCGTCGCCCTGGAAGCTGTCCTGGCAGATGCGCCGAGTTTTGATCAGATCTGGTGCCTGGGCGATTTGGTTGGCTATGGCCCCAATCCCAACGAGTGTGTCGAAAGGATACAGGATTTCGATCACGTCAGCCTGGCAGGCAATCACGATTGGGCCGCGTTGGGAAAACTCGATCTTCGCAGTTTCAACACTGACGCCCGAACGGCGAACCTGTGGACCCAATCTGAACTGAAACCCTCGGTACGTGAGTACCTGCAACAACTTCCCACCCATCGAGAAGTGGATGGCTTCTACGTGGCCCACGCCAGCCCGCGAGAGCCGGTGTGGGAATACGTACTGGACGCCAACATGGCCTACCTGAATTTCCCCCATTTTTCCACCACGGTATGCCTGGTCGGCCACACCCACGTGCCCATCATATTCGAGCTGGACGAAGAGCGCCAGCGGTGTGAGACATCGGTGCCTCCCTTCTCCGAATCCCGTTTGATCGGTGAGCGGCGAGCGATCATCAACCCCGGCAGTGTGGGGCAACCGCGCGATGGCGACCCCCGCGCCAGTTACGCCCTGCTCGACCTGGACGGGATGACGTGGGATCATCGCCGGGTGACGTACCCGATAGAGATCACCCAGGAACGTATGCGGGCCCGGGGTCTCCCGCCTCGTCTCATCGACCGGTTGGAGATGGGACGTTAGTGCGGATTTTTGCGAATGTGGGAACTTTCACACACCCTTCCACGTCTAGAGAGAAATAACCATCTAGATGAAAGGAAAAATGAAGATGAAGCAGAAAATTAGATACAGTGTTATATGCGCTCTGCTCGTTTTGGCTGTTGCACTGCTCGCCTCTAGCTGCAGGACTGCCCCTACTGAAAGCTTCCAACGTGAAGAAGCTGTGGAAATGGCCGTGGAAATGGAAGATAGCACTGCCTTTAGCGCGCCATCGGAACCGGTCGCCGGGGCCGCCCGGGCCGCCAGCGTCGAACGGCTCATCATCCGCAACGCGTCGCTAGAGATCACCGTGCCCGACACCGAGGCTGCCGTCGAGACCATCAACCGGATCGTCGACGAGGCCGAGGGCTACGTCGTCGAATCGAACGTGTACAAATACCAGGAGAATAAACGAGCGTCGGTCACGCTGCGCATCCCGGCCCAGAAGCTCGACGACATCCTGGGCCAAATCCGGGATATCGCCACCGAGGTGCAGCGCGAGAACGTCTCTGGACAGGACGTCACCGAGGAATACGTCGATCTCCAGTCCCGGCTGCGCTACCTGGAGGCGACCGAGGCCCGTCTGTTGGAATTCCTCGAAGAAGCCGAGGATACCGAGGCCGCCCTGGCTGTCTACGATAAGCTACAAGGCATCCAGGCCGACATCGAGCACGTCAAAGGCCGGATGCAATACCTGGAGCAATCGGCGGCGATGGCGACCGTCAACCTGACCATCGCGCCCGACGAACTGGACCAGCCCATCCAGGTGAAGAGCTGGCGTCCATTGGCCACCGCGCGCCAGGCCATTGAAAGACTCATCCACGTCCTCCAATTTCTCGTCGATGCCGCTATCGTGATTATTCTCCTCATTCTCCCCGTCTTACTCACCATTGCCGCTCCTATCGTTGGTGTGGCCTACGTTTTGCGTGCTCTACTTCGGATATTCTGGAGACGACGCGCTCGCAAGAAAGAATGAATAGAAGTCAACCACATTCTCGAATTACGTAGGGATCAATTCAAGGGGCTTTCCTGGGCCAGGAAGGCCCCTGTGTGGATGTTGTACGTTCTTATCGATCACGGAGAGGAAGACAGATGTGCGCGGGCGGCGAAACCATCCCCACACATCCTGATACTCGTTTATTGAGATGATACCATTTGTCTACTTGCGATTTATCGACAAAAAGTCTATAATGGCGGTAATATCATATGGGGAGTGTATAGATGCCAGCTGAACGATTTATGCCCGTTGAAGAAAACGGAACTGAAGAAAATGCGCAAGCCAACTTAATGGCGCAGATGCTCGAAGATTACCTTTCCTGTGAGCAGTTGAAACGTGGGGAGATCGTCTCGGGGGTGGTGGTCCGCGCCAACGATCACGAGGTCATCGTAGATATCGGCGCCAAATGTGAGGGAATCGTTCCAGACTATGACCTGGAACGATTATCTCAAGAAGAACGCGAGATGATACAAGAGGGCGAGGAAGTGATGGTCTTCGTCGTCAATCCAGAGGATGCCGACGATAACATCATTCTCTCCCTCTCTCGTGCGCAAATTGCCCAGGATTGGCGCAAGATGAAACGTCTGCTCAAAACCCAACAGATCATCGAAAGCGAGGTGACTGGGTGCAACAAGGGCGGCTTACTCGTCCAAATCGGGAAGTTGCGCGGGTTTGTGCCAGGATCACAACTGGACGCCACTCGAGTGCTTCGACAAGCACCCTCTGGATCCGAGGGAGAGAACCGGTGGGCTCCGCTCGTTGGTGAGACGATCAAGCTAAAAGTCATCGAAGTAGATCGTCAACGCAATCGCCTGATCCTTTCCGAGCGAGCCGCTTTGCGCGATTGGCGAAAGAACCAGCGCGAAAGATTGCTCGATGAGCTAGAGGAGGGTGAGGTACGCAAGGGCCGCGTCGTCAACCTGGTCAAATTCGGTGCTTTCGTTGATATGGGTGGCATAGATGGACTGATCCATCTATCTGAGCTTTCCTGGAAACGGGTAGAAGATCCCCGCGAAGTCGTGGATGTCGGACAAGAGGTAGAAGTCTACGTGCTCAGCGTGGATCGAGAACGAGAGCGAATCGCCCTGAGCCTGAAACGTTTACAGGATGATCCCTGGGAGTCGGTTGAAGAGCGATACCAGGAAGGACAGCTGGTTGAAGGGGTCGTCACACGCCTCACCAAGTGGGGCGCCTTTGCCAGCATCGTTGGGGATGAAGCCATTGAAGGGCTGATTCATATCTCGGAACTGGACGAGGGACAGGTGCACCACCCTCGAGATGTCGTCGAAGCGGATCAAGTGCTCGTGTTGCGCGTGATAGGTATAGATGAGGACCGGCATCGCATGGCGCTGAGCCTCAAGCAGGTTGATCAAGGGGTCTATCTCGATCAAGACTGGCAAACTATGGTAGAAAAACAGAAAACGGAACCCAGCAGCGCGCTGTCAGCCGCTCTGACTGACAGCCGGTTAGCTGAAAGACAGGAGGGGCTCGATCAACAGGATCTCCCTGCGTAGCATGGCACTCTCCGCGAACGATGTGTAAGAAACGGTGTTGATGCTATGGATAAATTAATGAAATTTTTTACCAACTCGTCTCGACGCGTGTTGATGCTCGCTCAACAAGAGGCAAAGCGTATGCGGCACACACACATCGGTACAGAGCATCTCTTGTTGGGTCTCTTGCGAGAAAGCGAAGGTATGGCAAGCCAGGTCTTGCGGGACTTGGGATTGCAATCTGGCGATGTCCAGCACTGGATCGAGCGACTCAGTACTGCGCGTCGGCGTCCAACGTTGCTTGACACGGATCTGGACCTCACGCCGCGTACCAAACGGGTGTTAGAACTGGCCGGAGATGAAGCACGGCGCCGGGGCAATCCGAAGATCGATACCCAGCACATTTTGCTGGGATTGATTCGTCAAGGGGATGGCGTCGCAGTGGAAGTGCTCAGCCACCTGGGCGTCACGGGCAATCAGATCCGGCGGACGACCAACCGGCTTATGAAACAACAGCCCGCCTTTGCCGGTAAGACCCAACAAAAATCCCACCAATCCACCCAAACGAGCAATACACCGCTGACAAACCAGTTAGCGATTGATTTGACCGCTTTGGCCGGCCAGAACAAATTGGATCCGGTCATTGGACGGCAGAGGGAAATTGAGCGGGTCATCCAGATCTTGGCACGCCGGACGAAGAATAATCCAGCGCTGATTGGCGAGCCCGGCGTGGGAAAAACAGCCATCATTGAGGGGTTGGCCCAACGAATCGTCAGAGGCGAAACCCCCGATCCCTTGTTGAACAAACGGGTGCTGCAACTGGACGTTGGCTCCCTGGTCGCCGGGACGATGTACCGGGGTCAATTCGAGGAACGGCTCAAGAGAGTCATCGAGGAATTGAAAGACAGCGATTGCATCCTGTTCATCGATGAGGTTCACATGATCGTGGGGGCCGGTTCAGCCGGATCGGCTGTAGATGCAGCTAATATCCTCAAACCAGCCCTTTCTCGAGGCCAGTTGCAATGCATTGGCGCAACCACGGTGGACGAGTACCGAAAACATATCGAGTCAGACGCTGCTCTGGAACGCCGTTTTCAACCGATCATCGTTGAAGAACCATCGGTCGATGAGACGATCGAGATTCTACAGGGCATTCGCCCAATGTACGAAGAACATCACCAACTCAACATCAGCGATGAGGCGTTAGAGGCTGCCGCCAGACTTTCGGCCCGCTACATCTCTGATCGCTATCTTCCAGACAAGGCCATCGACGTGATTGACGAATGCTCGTCTCGCGTGCGAATGTACAAGACCCCGCAAGCGCAGAGCCTGCGAGAGCTATTTGCCCAGCTCAAGGTCATTCAAAAGGCAAAGACACAGGCCATCGAGGATCACCGTTACGAAGATGCCGCCGAGTTGCGCGATCAAGAGCTGGGATTGCAAGAACAATTGGAAGTTCTGCGGGCCAGCCGGGATAAAGAGCAACGTACCGTCGTCGATCCTGAAGACGTGGCCGAGATGGTCGCTATGTGGACCGGTATTCCATTGACGCAGCTTCACAGCGACGAGTCGGAACGATTGTTGGATATGGAGCAAACGCTCCACCAGCGCATCGTCGGGCAAGACGAGGCCATCAAGGCCATCGCCAAGGCCGTACGGCGGGCCCGGGCGGGTCTAAAGGACCCTCGCCGCCCCATTGGGTCATTCATCTTCCTCGGCCCAACCGGCGTGGGGAAAACGGAGTTGACCAAAGCCCTGGCCGGGTTTATGTTCGGCAGCGAAGATGCATTGATCCAGTTGGATATGTCGGAATTCATGGAGCGTCACGCTGTCGCCCGTTTGGTCGGCGCCCCTCCAGGATACATCGGCTACGACGATGCGGGACAGCTCACCGAGGCCATCCGGCGACGCCCCTTTTCCATCGTCGTCTTCGATGAGATCGAAAAGGCCCATCCCGAGACGTTCAACATGCTGCTGCAGATCATGGAAGAGGGAAACCTATCGGACGCCCGGGGACACAAGGTCGATTTTCGCAACACGATCATCATCATGACCTCTAACATCGGCGCGGACGCAATCAAGCGCGGTTCGAGTTTGGGCTTTACGTCCCCTCGTTCGGATGTGGAAGACGAGATGCAACGTGAGCGCGATTATGATGAGATGAAGGAAAGGCTGTTGAAGCAACTGAAACAGACGTTCCGCCCCGAGTTCATCAATCGTGTCGATAGCGTCGTCGTCTTTCACTCCCTTAGCCGAGAGGACATCGCCCAGATCGTGGAACTCGAACTCGACAAGGTGCGCGTGCGCCTGGCGGAATACGACATGACGTTGGAATTGACCGAGTCAGCCAAAGATCTGCTGGCGGAAAAAGGATATAGCGAGGATTACGGCGCCCGACCGTTACGCCGGGTCATCCAGAACGAAATCGAGGACGTTCTCTCTGACGCGATCCTGGCAGATGAGTTTGTCTTGGGCGATAAGATCGTGACCGACGTTGAGGATGAAACCTTCCTGCTCCTGTCAGATGACAAGAGTGACGACAAGAGTGACGACAAGAGTGATGATAAGAGCGAGGAAGAGAAGAAGAACGAAGCGGTACCCAAAGAAGTGATCCTAAACTGATTTGAAAAATCCCTCACAGATTGCTGCTTTCGAAGCTCCTTACGCAGGTAAGGGGCTTCTTTTTTTAGCCATGCACCCTCACCGTCCGGAGAAGGTTACACATCTGAGCCCCCTCTGAACCCGCACTATGGGCGAAGCGTCATCTGTGAGGTATAATCTGGCATCATTAGCATACTTCAGGAGGATATGTAAATCCTTTATATTGTTTTGCAATTAATATTTTTCCAAAGTCCAAAAACTTGACCTCAAATGAAATGAAAGGCGCCCGTTGAAGACTTCGGAAGTCTAAGATGACGTTGTCGAACCAGTCAGTGAAAGAAAGGAGTTGCTATGTCTCGAAAACAATGGCTCATCCTGGGAGCGATGCTCATCGTCAATAGCCTCGTCCTATGCATATTGGGCGCGTACGTCTTCCAGACGATGCAACGAGCATCCACCTTGCCGACGCTGATACCCACCTCACCGCCGCCGAGCGCGACCCAGATCCCCACCTGGACCCCGACCGCCACTGCCGAAGCGCAGCCCACCGCCACGCCCCGAGCAACCCGAACGCCGGTCCCGACCCGCACCCCGTTGGCTACCTTTACGCCCTCACCGAC
>DSAR01000237.1 GCA_011046405.1 Chloroflexota bacterium
CCCCAGATCCGACCGACACACCGGTCCCCAGCGAATCCACCGACTACCGGGGGATCGTGCCGGAGAATTTCGAGGTAGAGGGCGCGCCCGGCCCCTATGGTCAGGACGCGGACATCTGGTTCCACATGTGGATTCACAACTCCACCAATCAGACCGTGGAGTACGAGTCGCTGGGCGTGCTGGTGGAGGAGACCGGTCAATTCCAGAAGAGCTATACCTACTCGAGCTTTAGCCCGGGGCAGAAATTTCACCACCGCGATCGCATCAACCAATTCGATCTGGGGCCGGGCACCTATCACCTGTGGATGACGATCTGCTTCAGGGATGGGCAGTGTTTCAGGATGATGGGGCCGATCCAGGTGATCGTCCAGTAGCGGAGCGATATTAAGACGCTTGCGTGCGTAAGACGAGCGGCAGCCAAAGTGGATACGCCCGCACGACGAGCGCCCGGCGGGTGAGGGGGCCTGACACACTCCCAACGACCTCGACGGCGTTGGTCAGCGGCACACCGAGAGGCGCCGTCGCCGTCGGAGAAAGCACGTAGGTCAACACAAGCATATCCGCCGATGAGACTACCCCAGCCCAGTGAATGGTCCGGCTGGGGTAGTTTAGCGTCAGGCCGTTGCTGATCGTCGGCGTCAACGGTTCCAAGTCCGGCGGAAATGTGTCGGTCAGGATCACGGTTGCCGAGAGTGAACCGGTGTTGCTGAGAAAGATGGTGTACGTGATGGTCTGGCCGAGGTGGAAGAGATAAGGTTCGGCCCGCTTGTAGGACGTAACCAGTACCGGCGCCGCCTCCGTCAGCACTGTCGTGAAGGCTGGTCGGCCCCGATTGTCGGTAGAGACGTAAGATGATTGGCGAGCATACACGTCGCGGGCGCGGGCGCGGAAGAAGTAGGTGCGCCCGTGCACGCCCTCAAAGGTCGCCGAGATCGCGGTTGTGTCTGTCAACCAATCGTCCCAGCCGCCATCGCATGGGTAGGCATGCACCACACCGTCGCATACCTGCACGTCGTAAGTCGCCAGGCCCCGCCACGGAACGCCCTCGCCCCACGTCACGTCGAACGACGTCGTCGGCGTCCACGTTGGCAACGGCTGAAAGGCCGGTGCCGGTGCCGGGCAGTCCTGGCGATGGAGAGAGACCAGAACCTCACCCTCCGCATCCACGTAGACGAAGGCGGTCTCCGTCAAGCTGTGGCCCGCCGCTGCCACCGAGGCGGTGAAAGGCTCGCTGGGGACCAGGCCGGGCGTCGGCCGCCGGGCCAGCCCCGTGCACGTCTCGTGATCCCAGACGTAGAACGTGCCCGCATCCTGCGCCTCGGTCGCGTGTAGACCGGCGACGAATGCGCCGTCTACCTCACGCACGCCCAGCGCGGCCTCGGCCGTCGCCACGCGCAAGCGACCAACGCCACCCACCGGATACCATATCTCGGTCCAGGATAGCGACGCACCGGCCTCCAGGTTGGCCCAATCCCAGAAGGTCGGCGCCACGCCGCCGTGCAACTCGAAATAGGCGGAACCATCGTCGGTCCACAGGTTGGGATCGATGATCTCAGCCCATCCGAAACCAAAGCCCTTGCTCCCCCGGGCGACGTCCGGCGGGAAAACGCGCACGAGCCCCTCGTCCGCCTCGACGTCGTAGACACCGGCGAAATCGCCCGCCGCCCGGGGATACTCGAAAAAGCCCACCCACTTGCGCCACTCGCCCAGGCGAGAGAAATCGACGCCCTGGTAGACCGGCCAACTGAAACGATAATCCGGCCCCTCCGGCACCGTGTGGTGTCCCGGCAAACGTTCGTCGCCGGTGGAGTGGACCGACATCTCGCCGGCGTTGAACACGAGCCGCAGTTCTGCGCCCACCGTGTTGGAGGGGCCGGGCGCGAGCATGGCGTTGGTCCAGTACTTATAGTCGACGGCGGAAGAGGTCGGGTTTTCGATCCGGGGCGTGATGGCGAGATATGCCCCACCCGCCGGCAGGTGGACGGAGACGGCCGCCCGGATGTGATCGGTGGCCAACGTATCGCGCAGGGTCACCGTGACGCCACTCGTCGTCGTGACGACGTCGTAATCCCACGCTTCGCCCCACGCATAACCGTGCTCGTCCACCGGCAGGCACCACTCGATGCCGCCCACCGCCAGCCACCAGCCCTGCTCCGGCGGCCCCCAGGGAGAGGGCTTGATGACCGGGTTCTGGTACAACACGTTGTGACCAGTAGGTTTGTAGATCATCTGGTAGATGCGGCCGCCCAACGACGGCAACAACGTCACCTGCAGATAATCGTTTTCCAAAACCAGCAGTTCGTAATCCTGCGGGGTGGGCAGGGGATGAGAACCCTCGTAGCGCGCCCAATCGAGCCTCCTGTAGGTTATATTGAACGTCGGGTCGTAATGGGACGAAAGAAAATCGGCGTAAGGGTACGTGGGGATCGATAGGGTGGTGGTGTAGAAGAAGACGCCGCCGTTCGTCCCTTCCCCCAGGCCGATTTCGACGGGTTGAATCTGGGAGTGCACCTCGCCCACGTCAGTCCTGGCCGCCTCAAGCCTGGACATCTCCCACCCCCATCCCCATCCGCCCAGCGCCGCCACCAGCGCCGCCACCACGATCAGAAAAATTCCCCTCCCTCTTACCTTCGTCGTAGATTTGCCGAGAGCTCCCCCCCTGCTCCCTACGCCATATTCCATACTCCCTACTCCACGCTCACTCATTCAGCAAACAAGCGCGTGATCTCATCCTGGTCAAAACGCGGCATTGGACGTTCTCCTGCCGTGCCCTGCAGCGTCACCCCTGTCTCTCGCTCGACTACCCGTCCGATGCAGGCCGCCTCAATCCCCACCTCTTCCAGCGCGCTCACAATCGTCTCGACGTCGCCCGGCGCCACCGCCAACAACAGCGCCCCGGAGGCGATCAGTCCCAGGGGGTTCAGACCCAGTCGCTCGCAAAAAGCCCGCGTGTCCGGCAGGATCGGAATCGCGTTCTCGTCCACGACCAACCCCACGCCCGCCGCCTCGGCCAGTTCCCACAACCCGGTGGCGAGGCCGCCCTCGGTGGGATCGTGCATGGCATGCACCTCGCCCGCCGCCGTCGCCACTGCCGCGTCTCGGACGACGCTGATGCCCGGGTCGTATAGCAAATCGCGGCACCGCTCGATGGTGCCGGCGTCGAAGCCAGTCAGCGCATCACCCCTTTCGTGCGCGAGGGCCTCGCGTGCGAGAGCCTCGCGTGCGAGGGCCTCGCGTGCGAGAGCCTCGCGTGCGAGGATGGCGGTCCCCTCGACAGCGACGCCCTTGGTCACCATCACCACGTCGCCCGGTCGAGCGCCATCGGGACGCACCAATCGCTCTGGGGCGACCTCGCCCAACATAAAGCCGACGACGATGGGGCGGTCGATGCCATACGTCACCTCGGTGTGCCCGCCCACCAACGCCACGTCTAGCCCCTCACACGCCCCGGCGATCTGATCAAAGATTCCATCGACCAACGCCCGGTCGGTCTGCCCCTCCGGCAGTAACAAGGTCGCCAGGAACCAGCGCGCCGTCGCGCCGGTGCAGGCGACGTCATTGGCATTGACGTGCACGGCATACCAGCCGATCTCGTCGCTGGCGAAGGTGATGGGATCGCTCTTGGCGACCAGGTAACGCTCGCCAAAGGAGATGACGGCAGCGTCGCGCCCGATCCCCGGCCCCAGGATGACGCGCTCGTCGTCGGGCGCGTGTCGAGAAAGCAAATGGGCCAGGTAGTCGGCGGGAAGTTTGCCCAGAGCGAACGCGGGCGAGGACGGATGTGGGGAACGCAATACAAGCCTCCAGTCTAAGGTATCATCTCAATAAACCGGGGCAAACTCGCTCGGGCCGGTCTCCTGACCGTGCCCGCTGTGGCTCGGTCGGGAGACCGGCCACAGCTCCCCAACTTATTGAGAAGATACAGTCTAAGCATACTTGTCTACTTGCTACCTGCACACCATTTCATTCTACTCCATTTCCGACCAGTTGCAAACAACCTGGGAGCGCCGACGCTTGTGTATCTCGCCCTAGCGACTATAATGGTAGAAGTTGCGTAACTGCTCACCTTGTGCCCACCGGATCACAATCACAATCCGACCGTGTACGGGCGACGTATTGGCTTCCGTCACCACCACCCAGCCAATGACCTTCTGCACCATCGGCGGCGGATTGGGATCCGCACTGCACACGTATGCTGAGTAATAGTTACAAAGTCGCGTTATTCACCCTTCATCCCGTCGGGTAGTCCCTCGCTAGCGTGTTGCTGAACGAAGCGAATCAAAATTTGCCACAGATTTTCCCGGATTGTCGCTCAAAATCAGTGTCAATGTGTGCAATTCGTGGCAAAAAACACACAACAACATTTAGGGGGGCCACATCTCATCGGAGGTTCAATACATGGACAATGTAGTAACGTCAAAACAGACCGGTTGTTATCAATCCATCTTGATCGTGAGCATCCTCCTATGGCTGGGCATAGGCCCTTTGGGCGTCACGCTCGTGGCCGACGCTGCGTTGGCCAACGTCACGTTGGCCGAAACCCTTGAGCGGGGCGTGGTCGCTGCCGTCACCATCCTGCCCACCGCCCTGTTGCTCCTGCTCCCTTTCCTGGGGATCGCGTTTTTCACCCGGCGCCGTGCCGGATGGCGAGCCGCGTCGGTTGTCGCCGTCTCGGCCTCGATCGTCGCCGGATACGTCCTGCTCGACGCGCTCGCCCGGGCGTCTTTTCCAGGCTCTACCCATCCCCCCCTCTACGGCCCCAGCGCCTGGGCCGCTGTGCTCCACCTGGCGCTGACCATTCCCTACGCCATCGGCGCTGCCTGGCTCGCCCCACGTCTGCTCGACGCCCCTCGCCATTCCCTGAAACACTGGCTGGGACTGGCCCGTTCCGATACGGCCACCCTGTTCGTCGCCCTGGCTGCGGCCGCTCTCATCACCCTTCCCTGGACGATGACCGGCGCGCTGGGCGATAGCCTCACCAGCCTGGTCCAGGTCTTCCAGGCGCTGGCGTGGGCCGTACCATTGGCGCTGATCTACTGGGGCGTCGTCTTCCGCCTCTTGAATGAGCACATCGTCCATCCCTGGGCGGCCGCCCTGCTCACGATCATCCTCTACTGGCTGGGGACGATGGGCGGCTTCCTGCCTGATGGCGACTGGGGCGCGCCGCTGGCCGGTCTCTATCTCCTGCCGCTGGCATTCCTGCTTACCGAACTGCGCGCCCTAGGAAACAGCGTCATCCCGCTGCTCCTGCTCGCCTTTTGCTGTCGCGCCACGGCCCGCTTGTTCGTCGACCCCCGCGATGCGCTCGCCCAACAAGGAATACCGGAATTGCAGCACATCTTGAGCTACGCCATCGTCCACGTCGTCACCGGGCTGATTGGGCTTGGCCTGTGGGGCGGGCGTCAATTGCTATTGAAACTCAAGCGTGACGTCGCGATCTCGCCACGAGTGGGATCGGCGCTCGCCGCGACCGCCGCCCTTTTCGCGTGGGCCGTCTGGCTGGGCCTGTACGCCTTCGCTGGCAATCCAGGTTTCACCAACGACGGTTTCGTGATCATCCTGGAGGAGCAGGCTGACTTGAGCGCCGCCTACGACATCGCCGGGCGGGAGGCGCGGCTTCAATACGTCTACGACGCGCTGACTGAGACGGCAGAGCGGACCCAGGCCGATCTACGGGCGGAACTGGATGACCTGGGCGTCCCTTACCGAGCCTATTACGTGATCAACATGATCCGGGTGGACGGTCACCGCTGGCGGATGAGTCGCTTCGAGGGCCAGCCCGGCGTCGCGCGGGTGCTCCTGAATCCCAACGCGCGGGAATACCCCTACACCATCCCCTGGCCCGACATTGACGATATCGGCGCGCCCGGCGGCGCGCCCGCCAGCGTGCAGCAGAACCTAAGCGCCATCCGGGCCGACGAGGCGTGGGCGTTGGGCGTGACGGGAGAGAGCATCGTCGTCGCCGGGCAAGACACCGGTTACGACTGGACCCACCCCGCGCTCCAGCCCCACTACCGGGGTTGGGATGGTACAGCCGCCGACCACGATTACAATTGGCACGACGCCTGGGACGATACGGCGGTTCCCTTCGACGATGGTTCCCACGGCACCCACACGATGGGCACCGTCCTCGGCGACGACGGCGACGGGAACCGGACCGGCGTCGCGCCGGGTGCACAATGGATCGGATGCCGCAATATGCGACGGGGATACGGCAATCCAGCTTCCTACGCCGAATGCATGGCGTACTTCCTCGCGCCCTATCTCCACGGCGGCGACCCCTTCCGCGATGGAGACGTGACGATGGCGCCCCACATCGTCAATAATTCCTGGGGCTGTCCAACTTGGGAAGGCTGTGAGACCGATACGCTGGAGGCGGCCGTCGAGGCGCTGCGGGCGGCCGGCGTGATGATGGTCGTCGCGGCCGGCAACGAGGGGCCCGCCTGCGGAACCGCCGACACCGCTCCCTCGCCTTACGATGCCGCCTTCACCGTCGGCGCGACGAACAATGATGGCGTGATCGTCGGCTTTAGCAGTCGCGGCCCGGTGAATGGCCCGATCAACGGCCCGATCAACGGCCCGATCAA
>DSAR01000133.1 GCA_011046405.1 Chloroflexota bacterium
AACACGGATTAACACAGATAAACACAGATTCATCTTGTTTTTACTAGATCTGTGTGAATCTGTGAAAATCTGTGTCCAAATACTTTATGTGTTGGTTGAATGTTGAATTTGTCAGCCAACCAGGATCCGGTGGTGTAAATATGATCTCTGAAAAAACAGTCGCCGATACGTGGCAACGAATGAGCCAGACGTCCATACACCAGATCTCTCAACTGGTCAACCAGATGAGAGTCGAACAACCGGTCGTGATGAGTTATTTGCTCAATCTGGACGATTTTCCATTTACCCAGCACGAGCGAGAGTTGATCTTCTATATCGGCATGGTCGCTTGGCAAATGATGAAGCGGGGGAAAAAACAGCTCTACCAGGTCACGGCGGAGAGGTTGAGGGAAGCGGAGGATTTCAACATCGCGATACTGGATCGACTATCCACGACCAAAGAAAATCGCTTGATCGAAATCACCCAGATTATACTGCAAGAGTATAGTGAGCCTGAGGTCTTGCACTATATCGTGGAAGCCATCATGGAAAAAGACATTGAAGAACCTGGGTTTCGAGACGAATATACTGGCCTGGCCTTCGTTCATCTGAAGATCATACTCGACGCCTTGATTGCTAGCCTGGCGCCCCGCCCACGGATGGTTGCATAGTTGCTAGGTTGCTAGAATCACGAATGACACGAATTTTGGCTCGAATTGTGAAAAAACATTCGTGCCATTCGTGATCCAGGGATATCGGGTAATGAACACCATTTTTAACTACCCGGTTTTTTCTAAAAACGACCGTCCACCCAGGACCACGTCCACGCCCGGCAGCGGGGTCTCCAGCAGCGACCGGGCGCGGAAACAATCCAACGTACAATCCAGCGGGCGGATGTGCTCCGCCTCGGCCGCCAGGCTCGGGACGACGTGGGCCGCGATCGCGTCCGGGGCCACGCCGTAGAAGCGCAGCAGGCGCAGGCCAAAGTCGTAGCGCGAAAGCGCCTGCGCCCCTGCCACGTGGAGCACGCCGGTGTACGCCATCCCCGCCAACTCGACGACGGCCGCCGCTAGGCTCTCGACCCAGACAGGGCAGCGGTACTCGTCGGTGAAGAGACGCACCCGCTTGCCCGCCTTAACGTCGTCCACCACCCAGCGCGACTGCCGGTCCCGGCGGGGCCGCCAGCCGTAGATGAGCGAGGTGCGCACGATGACCGCCTCGACGTCCATCTGGGCAACCGCGTTCTGCACCGCCTCCTCAGCCCCAGCCTTGCTGCGACCGTAAGGCGTGACCGGCGACGGCGCTTCCGCCTCGGCGTAATTCCCCTGGGTCCCGTCGAAGAGAACGTCGGTGGACACGTGGATCAGGCGCGCCCCGACGGCCGCCGCCGCCCGCGAGACGTGGCGCGGGCCCCCGACGTTGACGGCGTCGAGATCATCCACCGGTCCCATCCCCGGGTTGAGCGCCGCCGTGTGGACGAGCGCCGCCGGTCGCACTTTTTGCAGCAGGGCGCGGACCGCCGCCTCGTCCCGCACGTCCAGCCGGTACCACGCCACACCGGGCACAGCAGACGTTGGCGGGTGGGTGCGGTAGGTCGCGCTCACGTCCCAATCGTCCCGGGCCAGGCGGACGATCCAGTCGCCCAGGTATCCGCTGCCGCCGGTGACGAGCATTCGTCGTCGGGCCATGTTATACTCGTATCTTCTCAATAAGTTGGGGAGCTGTGGCCGGTCTCCCGACCGAGCCACAGCGGGGGTATCCGCTGCCGCCGGTGACGAGCATTCGTCGTCGGGCCATGCTATACTCGTTCTCTTCCCTTTTCGAGGCCCTCATCAAGGCCCTCACCGAGGCCCTCACTCGAACCGGAACTGCCACACGGCCAGGGCGAAGAAGAACACGCCGTAGGCCAACATCACGCCCACCGGCATCCAGACTGATTCCAGCCCCATCCCCCGCACCAGGATGTTCTTCAACCCATCCATCGCCCAGGCGCTCGGAAACAGACGCCCCACTGTTTGGAACGTCTCGCTGGTGAACTCCAAGGGCATCCAGGCGCCGCCCAACCCCGAGAACACGAACATCGGGACCATAGCGAAGATGACGGCCTGATCCTCCGTCTTGGCCAGGACGCCGATCAACAGGCCCAGGCTGGCGGTCCATAGCGCCATCGCCACGGCTAAAAGCAGCGTCGCCAGCGGCGCCCGCAGGTAGTCCAAGCCCAATAGGATCTGCCCGAAAGCCATCAACACGACGATCTGGGCGAAGATCATCACGAACATCGTCAGGAAGTGGCCGAGGATGATGTCCGCGCGGGAAATGGCCGTGGTCAACAACCGGCGTAGGCACTTCGACTTGCGCTCCATGACCAGGATG
Source organism: Chloroflexota bacterium (assembly GCA_011046405.1). Classification (GTDB taxonomy): domain Bacteria; phylum Chloroflexota; class Anaerolineae; order B4-G1; family B4-G1; genus DSAR01. The sequence continues at coordinate 2,353 of DSAR01000133.1, forward strand.
TTGGCCGCGCCGATCAGGCCAGCGATGGAAAACTGGACCATCATCCCCGGCGAGGAGTGGGCGTAGGCGTTTTCGGACCAGCCCGGCCCCTCATCCTCCGGCGTCGTCGTGGCGCCGGATCGGGTCTCGACGATGGCCAACGGCGGCGTCTGCCAGGCGGCGACGGCGTCATCCAGCGCCTGGGCCACGAAGGCCTCGTCGGCCGTGCCGCCCCGGGCTTCGAGGGCCTGGGCGCTGAGTTGGGCGATCTCGACGGCGCCCATCAGGCGGACGGTGGCGGTGCGGACTCCCTCTCGCACCACCGAAGCGGTGGACGAGTTGGGGTCGGCGATCACTTCCAGCGGAGGGGGCTTGCTAACCGTTCCTGCGTTCAGGACCCGCTCGCCATATCCCACCGGCACGATCACCACGCCCGCCAGGTCGCCGTCCGCCACCAGGGCCTGCGCCCGCTCGACCGTCACGCCGGTCAGTTCAACCGGGCGAATCGCGTCCGATCTCTCGATCATATCCAGCAGGTGCATGCTGATGGACGTGGGTTGCTCACTCGCGCCAAGGCCCAGATCCAGGTAACCAACCGGCAGGCGCGCGTCCTCTGTTTCTCCGTCGCCAGTAGCATCAATGCCGCCAAAGATGAAACCAAACATCAGTGTGAAAGCGATCGGCATCACGAGCAGAAAGAGCGCCGTCTTCCAATCGCGCATCAATTGCATCAAGTCTTTAAGTAACAGATCCATAACTCGCATGTCTTCACCTCCTACGCAAATCGCTTTTTAAAACGCTGGACGCCGACGGCGAAAAAGACGACGCTGAGAAGCAGCACCACGGCCACCGGCAGGATCAATTCATCCACCCCGGCGCCGTCCATCGCCAGTTCGAAAACCCGCATCGCCCATCCCTGGGGCACGATGAGGGGCGCTGTCTTGACCGCCGGCGACACGTTGGGCACGCCGGCCGTGAACACCGAACTGATGCCGATCATGCCCATCACCGTCATCACGCCGCCGTAGATGACGCCCGCCTGCTGGGTGTCGCGCATCCAGGAGGTGACGAATAGGCCGAAACTGGCGGAGATGACGATCAGGCTCACCACCGACAATACCAGTGGCAGCGGCGCCCCCCAATCGACCTGGAAGATCAGCGACGAGACAGTCAACAGCACCACCAGTTGGACCAGCAGCAGGATGAAGATGGCGATGAACTTGCCCCCCAGGATGGTCGATTGGGTCGTGGGCGTGGTGAATAGGCGGGCCAGCGTCCCATCCTCTTCCTCTTGCAAGATGGTCAGGGCGGATGAGGCGCCGGTGAAGAAGGCGTAGAAAACTGTCATCCCGCCCATAATCAGGCTGATGATCTGGATCACGCCGTTGTCCTGGCTCACCTCCGCCTCCGGGTTCAGGGGGGAGCGAACCGTCAGAAGATCGTTTCCTGCATCCTCCCCGGCCACCAAGGAGATAGCCCAATTGGCATAGGCCATGGCGACGTCCTGCAACTCCCCCTCTCCCACCTTGATCCCCTCCTCGGCCAAGCGCGCGAGGGCCACGTTGGCCGCGATCTTGGTACCGGCCAGCGTATCCACGAACCGGCCCACGATGCCTTTGACGATTCCCGGCCCCAGGGTCAGCGTGGGGTCCGAGTACATCTCGATGGCTGACTCGCCATCCGGTTCGAACATGGCGGCGCTGAAATCGGCCGGAATGATGAGAGCGACGCCCGCCTCTTGCCGATCGACGGCGACGCGCGCCTCGGCGGCGCCGTCCATCTCGGTGATCGTCATCAGATCGGCCATCGAGCCATCGCCACCCCCATCCTCGAAGGACAGAAAATCGAGCAACATCTCCCCGGCAGAGAAATCGCCGTGCTCCGCGAGCGCTTCATCTAGATTAACGACGATTACCGACGTCGTGGGGACCTGGTATCCCTCTCCCCCGGCGCCGCCAAAGGCGAAGTAGAAAATGGCCGCCATCAGCAGCGGCACCCCCAGCCCGAAGGCCAGGAAAAACATATTGCGCAGGGAACGCAACACGTCCTTGAATGCGATATCCCATATTTTTGCTCTCATTGCGAATACTCCTGTCGGTATGTTGGTATATTGGTATATTGGTAAATCGGTCTACTGGTGTACCGGTATACCGGTATACCGGTACACCAGTCTACCAGTTACAATTCGACGATTATGCCTTCGTGGGGGCGCAGTGTTAGATGGTCTAGATCGACGTTTTCTTCCCGGTCGAGGTAGCTGGATAGAGTGATGCGGCCTGTCTGCTCGCCGGGGACGTCGATCTCGAGGGATCGGTCGACGAAGTTGAGGGCGACCAGGCGCCGCTCGCCGTTCCACTCGCGCAGGTAGACGAAACAATCGTCGCACGCCTTGGGGTTCGTGTCCCTCGCCTCGACGACGTCCAGCGACCGGTAGTGCCCCCGGTAGAGCGCTGGCGTCTGGCGCCGGTCGTGCAGCAGTCGCCGGTACAGGTTCAGCATAGAGGCTGGGTCCTCCGACTGGGCCGCTGCGTTCCGCGAGACGAAATTCCCGGGGATGGGCAGCCACGGCTCGACGTCGGCGGAGCAGAAGCCCGCATTGACGTCCCGGCGCCACTGCATCGGCGTCCGGCAGCCATCGCGGCTGTAGGACGGCCCCAGCTTGACGCCCGGCGGATCCTGGATCCTGTCCGGCGGGATCTGCGCCTGTTCCATCCCCAACTCCTCACCGTAGTAGATCGTCGGCGTGCCGCGCAGCGTGAGCAGCATCATGGCCGCCGTCCGGGCCACCAACTGGGGTTGGCGCTGGCCGCCGTAACGGGTCGCCAGCCGCACCTGGTCGTGATTGCCCAGCACGTAGTTGGGCCAGGCGAAGGGCGGCAGCGCGGCCTCCATCTCGTCCACCGAGCGACGCATCGCCGCCGCCTCCCAGGGCAACGGAATCAGCCGGAAGTTGTATGGCAGGTGTAGCTCGTCTCCGGTTCCATCTGCCGCCGCGCCGTAATACCGCACCCAGCGCGCCAGGGGCAGGTAGATCTCGCCGATGCCGCACCGTTCCTTGCCTGGAGCCTCATATTCGTCCAGCACCCGGCGGATGTCACGGATGTAGGCGTGTACTTCCTCCTGATCCCCCGAATAGACGTGCAACTGGCGCCCGTGGATGTCGTTCGGCGGCAGATCGGGATCGGCGTCCGGGTTCGGGGGATTGTCGCGCAGGTCGGCGTCCTTGATGATCAGCCAGACCACGTCCATCCGCAGCCCGTCCACGCCCCGTTCCATCCAGAAACGGATCACGTCCAGCATCGCCGCCTTGACCGCCGGGTTGCGCCAGTTGAGTTCCGGCTGTTCCGGCAGGAACTGGTGCAGGTAATACTGGCCCGTCGCCTCGTCGAAGGTCCACGCCGGGCCGCCGAAGAAGCTGCCCCAGTTGTTGGGCGGACGGCGCTGGCGGTCATCGCCCCCCTCGTCGTCCCCCTCACCAGGCCGGGGATCTCGCCAGATGTACCAATCCCGCTTGGCGCTATCCCGGCTGCTGCGCGATTCGACGAAGCACGGATGCTGGTCCGAGGTGTGATTGAGCACGTAATCGAGAATAATGCGGATCCCTCGAGCGTGCGCCTCGGCCACCAGCCGGTCGAAGGTCGCCAGATCGCCGAAGAGCGGGTCCACGTTGCAGTAATCGGCCACGTCGTACCCGAAGTCGGCCATCGGCGACGGGTAAATGGGGCTCAGCCAGAGCGCGTCGACGCCCAGGTCGGCCAGGTAATCCAGCCGCTGGATCACGCCTTCCAGGTCTCCCACGCCGTTCCCCGTCGTATCCTGGAAACTGCGGGGGTAAACTTGGTAGATCACGCCCCGCTGCCACCAGAGTAGATCGCTTGGATGATTCGTCATATTTGACCTTCCACATACTACTCGACATCTTTGGATCACGAATGACCCGAATGACACAAATGGCACGAATTTGGCTTCGACGTATCATCTCAATAAACCGGGGCAAACTCGCTCGGGCCGGTCTCCTGACCGTGCCCGCTGTGGCTCGGTCGGGAGACCGGCCACAGCTCCCCAACTTATTGAGAAGATACGCTTCGACGATAAAAAGCATTCGTAAAATTGGTATCTTCTCAACTTTAGTTTCCGCTAACTCATTTGCCAGACAGACAGTGGCACACAGCGTTGAAGTTCCGGAAGTAGGACGATGGACTTTCAGAACAGAAAAGAACCTTGAAAAATGGATGCAGAAC
>DSAR01000059.1 GCA_011046405.1 Chloroflexota bacterium
GTCGGAGGGCGATGGGTGGATCGGTTGGCCCCAATGGTCGCCCGACGGCCAGAGCCTGATGTTCACCAAAGGCAGTCTCAGCCGGAGCGGCGGGATGCCCAGCGCCGATCTGTGGCTCTACGACGTCGTGTCGGGGCAAGCGACCCAGTTGACCAATGAACCCGGCTTCGAGGGAATGGCCTTCTGGTCGCCCAGCAGTAGTGAATGAGCAAACCGCCCCACTTGCGGGAGAGATGGCGGACTTTATTCTCGCCGCCGGTAACGTCTACTTCCCCCCACTCGCAGGGGATTGAGGGGTGGCAATAAGCACATCCAAATGGAACAACCCATGAAGCAACCCAAACCAACGAACCGACGCCTACTCATCAACCTGATCGTCATCCTGGTCATCGTCCAGGCCGGCATCTTGATTTACCTGCGCCACATCTGGCAGCAGGACGTCGCCCGGACGACCGATCCGCCGACGGTCACCCCCTACCAGTTGCCCTCAGCCGCCAGGACACCAGAACCGACCGACGTCGCCGGTCCGTCGGCGAACCCTTCGACCACGCCGGTGGAAGCGACAGAGACCACCGATATCGCCGTCGGCGCGCCGGTGCCCGCGACCGACTACGCCGCCCAGGCCATCGCCTTCGACGTCGAGCGCGCCATGGCCCACGTCGCCCACCTCGCCAGCGACGAACTGGGCGGGCGCCAGCCCGGCGCGCCGGGCGGACGGGCCGCGGGGGACTACGTCGCCGGGCAGTTCGCCGCCTATGGCCTGCTGCCGGCCGGCGCCCATAACGGAATGGAAAATGATCCCTCGGTAAATGCTGCTTATTTCCAGACCTTCACCGTGCCCTACGGGCGGATCACCGAGACCCCCGTCCTGCAGGTCATACCTCTCCACACGGATAGCGTCCCGGTCAGCGCGCGCACCGCCCAACCCTACGTCTACCGCACCGATTACCGCGCGCTGACCGGCGGTTACCTGGGCGCCGGCGAGGGGGAGGGCCAGGTCATCTGGCTGAACGAGTGCCAGCGCGACGATTACGCCAACCTCGACGTGACCGGCCAGATCGTGATGTGCCGCTATACCGGCGATCCCGAGGTCTACCGGCAGGCTATCGAACACCAGGTCGCTGGCCTCCTGCTGCTGTGTCGTGAGGGCCACACGCCACTGTACCGCCGTCCCGCCTACCGGGAGACGGCGTGGGTGCCCGAGACGATCCCGGCCCTCGTCATCTCCGAGACCGTCGCCGTCGATCTGTTGGCTGGTTCCGACTACACGTTGAGCGACCTCAGCCTCCGCTTCTCCGCTACCCCCCTCTCAACGACTGTCCGCATGGCCGTCGCTACCGAGGAGAAAGAGGAAGTAACAGCCCGCAACGTGCTGGGCCTCCTGCCCGGCGCCGACCCGGCCTACGCCGAACAGATCGTCGTCATCGGCGCCCATTACGACCACCTGGGACGCGAGCCGGACGGCGCCGTGATGAACGGCGCCAACGACAACGCATCCGGCGTCGCCGTCATGCTGGAAATCGCCCGGCTGTGGCACGAGCGGGGTATCCAGCCGGCCCGCAGCGTGCTCTTCGCCGCCTGGGACACGGAGGAGATGGGCCTCCTGGGATCCCAATATTACGTCGAGCACCCCACCCTGCCGCTCACGCGGACCGTGGCCATGCTCAACCTGGACATGGTCGGTGCAGGTGAGGTGCTCAACATCGACGGCGAAGGTCCCGTGACCCAGCAACTCCAGGCCAGCGCCGACGGCGGCCCATGGGCCGACACCATCACCACGAGCACGCAGTTCGTCGGGCTCAGCGATCACATGTCGTTCCACTGGGCCGGCATCCCGGCCGGCATGCTCATCTACTGGCCCGATCCCTATTACCACTCGGTGGACGACGAATTCGAGATCATCGACGCGGACAAGCTCCGGGCCGCCGGCGTGCTCGCTGCCCACGCCCTTTCCGGCCTTGCGCAGGAGCAGGTCGAGCTGGAGCAAGCCGTCGAGCGCTTTCGCACCGCCGTGCTCTCCGGCGACCGCCAGGCGTTCCTGGACGGGATCGACGCGCGCGACCCCGATCTCCAGGCGGCCCAGATGGCCTGGTTCGACAACGTCTGGTCCCACGATTTGACCCACGCCGTCGCCAAATCCGACCTGGTGCGGGTGGGCGACGGTGAAGCCCAGGTCAAGCTGACCATGACCTATCGGTGGTCCGACCTGGACCGGCGCCAGCCGTCGATCACCCAGGACGTGCGCTTCGTGCAGCGGGATGGAGCCTGGTATTTTGGCGGTTACGATCTGGACGAACGCGCCGGGGAGATCCTCACCGTCGCCTGTTTCCCCAACGTGTCCGTCAGTACATCTCGACTGCTCACCACCACCCGACGGGCCTTCATCTCACTGGCCGACGACCTGGGTTTCCGACCTATCAGTGGGACCCGCGTCATCTACTATCCCGATGGCGATACCCTGCGCACGCTCGCTCGCCCGGCCCAATCGGCTGGCGAGCAAGACACACACTGGCTGGTCCCGTCGGCGGGGTTGGCCGAGATCGCCCACGGCCAGGCCATCACGCCGGCCCTGGTCAACCTGGCCCTCAACCAGATGGGACTGCCACCCGGGGAGGGACATTGGTTGCGCCAGGGCTTGACCAGCCATTACGAGACAGACGCCGCCGAATATCTCCCCATCCTCGCCGTCACCGACGTACCCACCCCCCTGCTCGATCTCTCCGCGTCTGACGCCCAGGGGATGCGGAGTCACACCTGGAGCGCGACCGAATACCTGCTCCAGCGATACGGCGCTGAGGGATTGCGCGCCCTGTGCGCCGCCTGGGAACCCGGCGAGGGCGAGCGGGCCTTCCGGGAGGGGCTAGGGCTGCCGGCCGAGCGTTTCGAGGCGGATTGGCGCGCCGCTTGGATCGCCCCCTTGCACGCCGACGCCGGGGCGATCCGCGAGATCCTCGACGCCCGGGCCGAGGCGATGCTGGCGGGCGACGAGGGCGCCTTCCTCGCCACCGTCGACCCTGCCGACGCCAGGCTCCGCGCTGAAGAGCGGGAGTGCTTCGCCCGCCTGGCGGAGCACGTCGCTGCAGAAAGCGAACGCCCCTATCAGGCCATGGCCAACGTCGTCCAATGGGCGCCGAACGGGGACGAGATGATCGCCGCCCTGACCGTGACCACCGAACGAGCGGACGAAACGGCTGACCAGATCACGTATGACGCCCGCTTCGTGCGCGACGGCCGCCGCTGGTACTACGCCGGCATCGCCTGGCAGATGCGCACCGGGCGTCACTTCGTGCTCAAGTACCAGGGAGATAACCTCGACCCCGCCTGGGCCGAGCACGTCCTGGCCCTGGCTGAGGAGACCCACGAACAACTGGCCGCCGACCTCGACCTCTCGACCGTTATCACGCGGGAGATCAAGGTCTACGACGACGCCGAACTCTATCACGCCGCCGCCGGTTCTGAGTCGGATTGGTGGGCCAGATTACCCCGGCCTGGAGAGGCCATTCAAATCTTGCTGGAGGGAGGCGAGAGCAGGGAAAGCGACCGGGCCATCCAGTACGCCATCGCCCGGGCCATGACCTGCCAGCATCTCCTGGCCCAGGGGGCGGATACCGGGCCAGCAGTGGCGCTCGTGTGGCTCTACCAGGGCCTGGCCGATTTCGAGGCCAGCCAGGTGATCCCCCTGGGCGCCCACTGGATCGCCGGGCGCTATCTCCCCACCGTGCAGGAGGCCATCCGGCGCCACGAGGATCTCTCGCTGGATGCGTTGTCCAACCCAGGGGCGCTGGAAGCCGGGCAGATCCCCCTGGCCCAGGCCCAATCCTGGGCGCTCGTCGCCCACGTCGCCGGGGAATACGGCCGGCCGGCGCTCCGGCGTTTCGTCGACCGGGCCATCGCCGCCAACGATACCGAGATCGGTCTGCGCCAGGCGCTCGGCGTGGAACCGGAGACCTTCATGGAAGATTGGCGCGAGCGCGCCCGCATCGCCTACGTGCCCGACGACCTGCTAGCCCTGGCGCGCCGCTTCGACGTCGAACGGGCGATGGCCCACGTCCAGATCCTGGCCAGCCCTGCCTTCGGCGGGCGCGAGGCCGGCACCCCGGGCAGCGAGTTGGCCGCCGACTACGTCGCCGCGCAGTTCGAGGCGCTGGGCCTGGCGCCGCTGGGCGATCCCCTGACGACGACCCACGCGCTGACCCCGACCATGACCGCAACCACGGCCCCGACGATAGCGACGGCCAGTCTCATCACGGTCACGGCGACGCCAACGAGCACCGGCGCCGTGACCGGGACGCGACCCATCTCGGAACCGGTGTCGCGCCTGGCCCACGCCCTCGCCATCCCGCGTGATTACGTGCAGCGCTTCCCCATCTCCCGCACGCAGCTCGTCAGCGTCCCGGTCCTGACCCTGTTGGATAGTGACGGCGACGTCCTGTACACGTTCACCTATCACGACGAGTTCGTGGACCGGGCCGGTGCGGGCGCTGCCCAGGGGGAGTTGATCTGGACCCGGGCCGACCGGAGCCTGGACGGGGTCGATTTCGGCGGCGGCATCGCGCTCTACCGGCGCGTCAGCTTCTCCCGTGCCCTCGCCGAGCAGCTCGAAGAACACGGCGCCAGCGGCGTCGTCATCGTCACTGAAACCGAGGCCAAAAACCTGCCGTCCGAGCATCTGCGCTTCGAGCCGGGCGACGAGGCGGGCATCCCGGTGGTCAAGATCACCGAGGCGACCTTCGAGGCGTTGCTGGCCCAGCTCGACATGACGCCCCGCGATTTGCTCTCGACGCCGCCCGTGCTGCCCCTGGGCGTCCAAGTGCGGGCGGTCATCGCTCGCACGCCGGTCACCCGCGCCCTCACCGCCAACGTCCTGGGCTTCCTGCCGGGGAGCGATCCCCGCCTGGCCAACGAGGTCATCCTCATCGGCGCTCACTACGATCACGCCGGGCAATCGCCGGGCGATCTCTACTTCCCCGGCGCCAACCAGAACGGCTCGGGCGTGGCCGCCATGCTGGAACTGGCCCGGATCTGGCAATCGTCTGGGTACCGCCCCGCTCGCAGCGTGCTCTTCGCCGCCTGGGGGGCCGAGGAGAAGAACAGCGCTGGCGTCACCCGTTACCTGGAGGATCCTGTCGTGCCTCTCGCCGATACCGTGAGCGTCATCGCCCTGGACCGCATCGCTGGCGGGGGCGGCCACAAGCTGCTGTTTTACGGCACCCGCGAGAACGACCAAGCCCTGATCCAATGCGTCGAGAGCGGCGCCCACCAACTCGAGCGGCGCACGTGGCGGCGGGGCAGCACTGGTGAGGGCTGGCACGAGCCCTTCAACCAGGCCGGCATCCCCACCGTCAAGTTCATCTGGGACAGGGCGGAAGAGGTCGCATACTCTCCCGACGACACCGCCGCAGCACTCGACCCCGAGCGACTGGCCAACAGCGGCGAGATCCTGGTCCTGACCATCTCCTGGCTGGCGCGCTAGGCCCCGTAAAGCAGAGGCCAAGCCGATGGTGCGCGGGACGCCTGTCATCGCCTCGGACGTGGGGAGTTTCGTGCAACGTCCCATTGCCAGTCCCTCCCGAGCAGGAGGGTGAATTCTCATTCTTGCAATCGAACCCGGCTCTCTCGTTCGCCTAACATAGAAACCTCTCTTTGTCAGTCAACAACCACTTCTCGAAATCCTCACGGCTCCCAGACGCTTTTGCTTCTGCCAAAATCTCCGCACTCGTCTCGCCCCTCAGGACATATCTCTTATGCTTCGCCGCTATCCTTTTCAGCAACAATCTATCCCTTTTCTGGTCCCCATACACCCATCCTCGCAACCGAACCTGTCCCTCCCATTCACCTATCACCCGTATGCTTTTCCCCTCTCGCTTCAACCACAGATTGAAACGACTAAATCCTTTCCCCCCATTTGCCCGGACAGCCTCGGATAAATGGCGCGTCCAAAGCTCGATCAACCCGGCCTCCAACCCGCGCCCGTTGACCTCCACCCGACGCGGAGATTCCCTATCAAACGTATCTTGATGCCAAATCTCCCACTTACCCCTCTCGTTTACTGATACTGAATCTCTAGAATGCATCCGGTCACCTCATTTTTCCAATTTCTCCCTTGTCCACACTAACAGTCTGTCGGAGTGAACAAAATCTAGACTTCGGAATTCTTTTGTATTTCTCTCCGACAACCTGCTAGGCCTTGTCAATAAAGTTGGGACACTTTAATGGGTGGAGCGCCAGAGCATCTGCTGGCATCTAGGCCGTCAAGATGACGCAGACACACCGCCCGCTCTCTACCTCACCCTAGTTTATTGAGAAGCTGGACTCTGGCGACTTTCCAACGGCTTAAATTCTGGACACGGATTCACACAGATTTTCACAGATTGAGGTCAAAATATTAAAAATCTGTGTGCATCTGTGAAAATCTGTGTCCTGTTTTGGCCGCAAGCGTAAAAAC
>DSAR01000547.1 GCA_011046405.1 Chloroflexota bacterium
AGATAGCCCGGTGCTTTTTTGCCACGAATTGCACGAATTTTACGAATTTATCTTCTTTTCTTCGTGTTAATTCGTGAAATTCGTGGCTGATTTGTGATGCTCCCCCAAGTTTTGTATGCGCCCGTTGACCAGATAAGGCCTGGGGTAGGCGAGGGATATGGAGACGGGTAGATGGGATGCAAACCCCATCTACTCATCTCCATCCTGGTTGACTGACAAAACGCTGAGTAAGGTGACCGGCACTTAAAATTTGGAGCGGATAGCGCGGTTTCGACGGGAAAAAGGTTGTGTCCTAGACGCCTTTGTCCGCAATCAGCTTGGCCAGATCACAGGTACGAACCGAGTAGGCCCACTCATTGTCGTACCAGGTGATGACCTTGACCATGTTACCGCCGATGAGCATCGTGGATAGTCCATCGACGATGCTGGAACGTGGGTCGCCTTTATAGTCCATCGAGACCAGGGGTTCCTCGGAATAACCCAGGATGCCCGCCATCGGACCTTCGGCGGCAGCAGCCTTAAAGGCGGCGTTGACTTCTTCCAGGGTGGTATCTTTTTCTAGTTCGGCCACGAAGTCCACGACCGAGACGGTGGGCGTGGGAACACGCATCGCCATACCGTCGAATTTCCCCTCGAGTTCAGGGATGACCAGCGCCAGGGCCTTGGCTGCCCCGGTGCTAGTGGGAATGATGTTCAAGGCGGCCGCCCGCGCGCGGCGCGGATCGCCGGAAGCCAGGTCCAGCAGTTTCTGAGTGGTGGTATAGGAGTGCACGGTGGTCACCAACCCCTTGACAATGCCGAAACTGTCCAGCAGGACTTTGACCGCTGGGGCCAGGCAATTGGTGGTGCAGGAAGCGTTAGAGAGGATGTGGTGCTTGGCAGGGTCGTAGTCCTCGGTGTTGACGCCGAGGACAATGGTCAGATCGACGCTGTCGGCCGGTTTAGCCGGTGCGCTGATGATGACCTTCTTGGCACCAGCCTCTATGTGGGCGGCGGCCTTTTTGCCATCGCGGAAGACGCCGGTGGATTCGATCACGATCTCGACGCCTAGATCGGCCCAGGGCAACTTGCCTGGGTCGCGCTCGGCCAGGACCTCAATGCGCCCGCCGTCGACGACCAGGTTGCCCTTGATGACCTCGACGTCACCGGGATAGACGCCATAGTTGGAGTCATATTTGAATAGATGGGCGTTGGTCTCGGCGTCGAAGAGATCGTTGACGGCGACGACCTGGAGTTCGCCGTCGTATTTCTCCTTGATTGCCTTGAGAACTTGTCGTCCGATACGTCCGAATCCGTTGATGCCTACTTTTACTGTCATTGCTTTACTCCTTTCGATTGTTGTAATAGATTCAAAAGCGCTCGTGCCAATTTGTCGCTGTCGTGCCGCCATGGGCGTGTTTGATCCACCAGATCCGCAGCGACGACTCGATAATGTCGTGTCGACGTGAGGTTTGTTGAGACGAGCTCAACGCCCGGCGGCGGATCGAAATCGACGTCCAAGTTGTTGTTGATTAAAATGGTCGAGAAGATACCTGAACCTACGTGAGCCTCCAATGCTTTGATGTGATCTTCAGCGGTATATGTGTCGGTCTCGCCGCATTGGGTAGCGACGTTGCAGACGTAGACTTTGATCGCTGAACTGGCCTCAACCGCCCGCGCCACGTCCGGCACGAGCAAATTAGGTAGAACGCTGGTGTACAGGCTGCCAGGGCCGGCCACGATCATATCCGCCTTCAGCAAGGCGTGGATTGCCTCGGGATAGGCAGGGACGTCGTCGGGTTCCAGGTAGACTCTTTCGATGGACCCATTGGCCTTGGTGATGCTGGACTCGCCACTCACGCGACAGAGGCCGTTCGCCTCGGCTTTCAGGTCGGCCATTAGGGTGACGTCGCGCAGGGTGCTGGGGATGACCCGCCCACGAATGGCCAATACCCGTCCCGATTCCAGGATTGCCCGCTCGAAACTGCCGGTTACTTCAGCCATGGCCGTGATGAAGAGATTGCCGAAACTGTGTCCATTGAGGCTGTCTACGTCGCCAAAGCGGTATTGGAACAGTTGCGTCGTCAGCGCTTCGTCGTCAGCGAGGGCGGCGATACAGTTGCGAATGTCGCCGGGAGGTAGCACCCCAAGTTCGCGTCGCAACCTCCCCGAACTCCCCCCGTCGTCGGCGACGGTGACGATGGCTGTGATATTGGACGTGTGTTTTTTAAGACTGCGTAAGAGTACAGACAGGCCGTGCCCGCCGCCAATGGCGACGATCTTTGGCCCTCGTCCCCGGCGCCGGTAGTCGTAGACTGCGTTGACGACCGTTTCGGGATTGGTTTCCACAAAGGGAGCGAGCAGTGACCGGTTCAGGTTGATGAGCGCGATGATGACTGCGCTAACGCCCAGCAGTCCGAATAGCCCCGACCGTAAGCCCCGAGAGATAAATTGAAAGGTCAGATAGTAGAAGAAGTTGGGCAGGGGATAGAACTCTTTCAACAGGAAGCTGAAACCCAGGCTGAGGATCGCGATGCCGCTTCCCAGAAGCAAGAGCCACCTCTTGACGCCTATGCCGGGAATCATCCATTTGACGATCGTGTTGATGTATCGTTTACCCGTTTTCACCCGTATTTCGGCCGTTTCTCATCTACCCTCTTCCTAACGCCGCCGACGCTATTATAACCGAACGGGGCACAGACGTCAATGGGCAACAACGACTTCATTGGATCAAACTGGGAGAAATCGACTGTTCGCTTTGTCACTATCTGTGCAACTTGTGTTGAATAAAGTTTGCTTCTTCAAGACAGGGGTAGTATACTATACTGTATTGGGATCCATTTAAGGAGACGCTTGTGTAACAAGCTGGCATTTGCTGTTCAAGTTGTCTTGGAGGGAAAGGTAAAGATTTTGCTCAATTCACAACCCATCCTCGTTCGCTCCAAACTCTTGATACCTTCGCTTACTAATCTTCTCACCCGGCCCCGGATTGTTCAAGCGATTCAACCTGGATTGGAGCGCAAACTGACGATCGTGGTTGCACCGGCCGGATATGGCAAAACGTCGGTCCTGGTCGATTTTGCCCAGCGTTGTTCGTTGCCGGTGTGCTGGTACACGACCGATGAACGGGATCGGGACCTGGGGACGTTTATCTGGTATCTGCTAGGCGCTATCAAAACGCAGTTTCCCGATTTTGGCCGCGATGTGCAGGATTTATTGACTGTGCAGCGTCATGCTTTCTTGCGCGATCCCGTCGTCTGGGTCGATGAGTTGGTCAACGCCATACTCGATGTGGGTGAAGAATTCGTCGTTATCGTGGATAACTACGAAGCCCTGGATGGGACGATGGGTGTCAAGACATTCATGCACCGTCTCCTTGAGATCCTCCCACCAAATTGCCATTTGATATTGGGGAGCCGCGTGCTGCCTGACGTCCCGGTCACGCGCCTGGTTGCCAAGCGTCAGCTGGTGGGTTTGACGTCCCGGGATCTCCGCTTTACGCAGGAAGAGATCCAAGAGCTTTTAACCCTTTCGAGCGTGAACGTGACAGAAATCCAGGCTCAGGAGTTGGCCGCTCACGCTGAGGGGTGGGGCACGGGAATCTTGTTGCTGGCGGATTTATTGTGTAAAGACGTCGAAGTGGACATGCCTGGACGAGTCACCGTCGATATGTACGATTATCTGGCGCAAGAGGTTTTGACTCGCCAGCCCCCAGACATCGTGGATTTTTTGAGCGCCTCTTCGGTATTGCGAGAGTGCTCTGTCAGGCTGTGCCGCGAGATTTTGCACAACGAAGCCTCGCGTGAGTTGCTGGCCGAGATTGAGCGGCGCCATCTCTTTATCACCCGCTTTGGCGCTGGTCGCGGTGCGACCTACCGGTATCATAACTTATTCCGGGATTTCTTGCACGAGCGCTTGAGCCGGGATGATCCCGAACGTCACATCGCCATACATCGTCGGGCAGCCGCTTGTTTTGAGCGTGACGACGACATCGAAGAGGCGGTGTTTCACTATCTGGCGGCCCAGGACTATATCGACGCCACGCGCCTGATGGAACGTGTGGCGATGGAGTGCTTTACCCGCGGGCGAAGTGAGACGTTGTTAAGATGGGCGAATGCCTTGCCGAGAACCTCCCGGGACCATGCGCCCCGTTTGGCGCTATATCAAAGTCGGGTGTTGACCGATCGCTATGCTTACGAACAGGCTCGACAAGCGTTGGCCTACGCTGAGACCGGATTCATAGCTCAGTCTAACGCCGATGGTCTGGCCAGGGTACACAATCAACGGGCGACCCTGGCGCTTTTCGAAGGCCAATATGAAGCCGTTATCGAGCAAGCAAAGATCGCATTGGCGTTCTTGGATCAGCAAGAGGTCGTGGAGCGAGCCCAAGCGCAACGCTTGATCGGATTGGCGCACGTAAAGTTAGGACATATGGAAGAAGGCGTTGAGCAATTACAGCATACATTGGCCGTCTTTCGTCATATCGGTAGTGTTTATGATGTGGCCAACTTACTGCAAGACCTCGCTCATACTTACACGAATTTGGGCAGATTGAATGAAGCCGAATTGCTGTTGAATGAGGCCCTGGCGATACGCCGGCGGCTGGGTGCACCCGTGCCATTGGCCGGGGTGCTCAATAATTTGGGTTATTTGCACTACTTGCGTGGAAAGTATCAAGAGGCGCTCGATTTGTACGAGGAGGGATTGGCTGCCGCGCGGCATGGAGATGATTTGCGATATCAGGCTTACATCTTGGTGGGATTGGCCGACTTGTATCGGGACGTGGGAGCTTATGAGCGAGCGAGTCCTGTCTATGAGGCCGGTTGGCAGATGGCGCAAGAAAGTGAGCCTGGTTTGACGCTCAATATCCTGGCTTCGCAGGCCGTTATGGCCCGCTGGCAAGGTGATTACACTCAAGCGAGAATTTTATTGGCCCAAGCCGATCAGTTGGCTAAGGCAAAGGGGCTGCACGTTGAAGAGCAAGGTTTATTGAGGGTGCTAAGAGGTATTGTGCTGTTAGAGGATCAGGAGGTAGACGCCGGTTTGAGACTGCTTGCAGCAGGGGTGCGTTTCCTGGAGAAACTGGACGTCAAGCGCGATTTGGCCTGGGCGTACTTCTTGCAGGCCAAGGCCTATTGTTTGGTGGGAGACGAGCGGCGAGCTATCGCAGCGCTACGATGGGCGATAGCGTTGGGAAATCAAATTGGCGCCCATCAATTCATCGTCGTTGAGGGACAATATGCTGAGCAAGTGTTAGCGTTGGGAATTGCTGAACAAATCGATAGCTGTCGGACCATTCTGGAAGATATGCAACGTTTGAAAAACTTTGGTTTGGAAGACCGGTCTGGATCATTGAGGACCCAGTCCAAGCCAACGGCCTACTTGGAGATCTATACCCTGGGGCGAGGTGAGATCGTCCGAGATGGGCATAAGATTTCAACCTCTGAGTGGGGAACAGCGACGGCGAAAGAACTCTTTTTTTACGTGCTACTCCACGGCCCTTTGGATCGGGACGTCATTGGGGTTGATCTCTGGCCTGAGTTGTCGGTCAAGAAAATGAGCAATCGTTTTCACATTGCGCTTCACCGGGTCAGGAAGGCCTTGGGGACAGACATTGTGGTCGTGCGGAACGGGCAGTATCACTTGGGCGACGTGGATTATTGGCTGGATGTGGACGAGTTCGAGAGCCTGGTTGAACGATCTCGTCTGCTTCCTCCTCACGATTGGCAGGCAGAAACCTTGTGGCGACGCGCGGAGTCTCTTTACCAGGGGGATTTTTTACCCGACGTGGAGAACTTATGGTGCGTAGATAAACGTATCGCCTTGCGAGAGATGTATGTGGAGACGTTGATGGGTATTGCAAGATGCCACGAGATAAGACGAGAGTACGAGGAGGCGGTCGTTTGGCATCGAAAAGCCCTGGGCGTCGATGAGTTTCGAGAGGATATCCATCGTCACATCATGGATTGTTACGCTAAGGTCGGGCGCCGGGCAGACGCGCTCGCGCAATATGATATCTGTCGCGAGGCGCTTCGTCGAGATCTGGGAGTTGAACCCGGGGTGAAGACCAAGGCTTTGTACGAAAGGATCGCCGAAAAGCCATTGTAAGCTGTTGAGAGAGCTGGTCTCGTTCAAAAATCAAATGTGAGTTGAAGAAAACCAGGTTTTTTCCAAAAAAAGCCTGGTTTTTTGCTGTTTTGTAAGAGTTTTGTAAGAGCCTTCATGGTATGATATAGGCAGATTCGCATGCTATTTGAAAGAAGGGAGGTTAAAAATGAAGTGCTCGTATCGGAGAGTCGTGTTGAGTCTGGCAGCGTTGTTGGTGATGGTGGCATTGGTGCTGGGGCCAGCGGCATCCGGCGTAGACGTGGCGACACCCGCGTTCGATGGGATGCACGGCTTGTTGTGCCCGAGCGCTCACGCTGGCAGTGGCGCGACGTAGACT
>DSAR01000367.1 GCA_011046405.1 Chloroflexota bacterium
CTGCAAGTGCACTTTAACCGTATCACCAGGCTGAATGTCTGGGACATTCGATTCAACTTGACGGTCTAATGATTCAATCAAATTCATCGTAAAACCTCTCACAAACTTTATGGCAAGCGTTCATCCACCCGGTACAAGTCACGACTGCCGGGGTCAAACCCCCGCCAGAGCACCCCGAACGCTTACATCCCATGTTCTCAATACATTTTGACTGCTTATTTGACTACCCGACATCGTGATCAAAAGGCCAATTTTTTATCACGAATCACACGAACGGTCGAATTTCACGAATGCTTTTTCTTCGAAGTCAAAATTCGTGTCATTTGTCCATTCGTGCCATTCGTGATCCAGAGATGTCGGGTAATGAATGATTGCTTATGACACAAGAGCGAATTATACTACGTTTTTCTATCTAGGCAACCCCATGCAAAGATGGCCTAACCAATAGAATCGGGTGCGTTTCATTTCATTTGAGGCCAAGCTCGTAGTAGGCGATTTATCGCCGTAAAAGCGCGCTGAAGCCGCTATCTAGCGCCGCTATCTAGCGCCCGCACTACAAAACAACGCTCAAAGCATTTGAAACACACCCAATAGAATCCTTGCACAGCAAGCAAGAATTTGGAAGTCCGAGATCAACGCATACGCCATTATCAAGCTTGACAAAAGTTGACACAGGGAGAGATTGGGGGATAATAAACGTCGTGCTAAGCGTACGATCAGTTGATGATACATCGTTACTTTAATCTCAAAATGACGGAGGTAGATATGTTCAAAAAATTAGGGCCTAACCAATCAAATCCATGCACAGCGAGCAAGAATTTGGCGTCGTTGGTCCTTATTGGATCTGGCTTGTCCAGGTTAGGTTACGTGTTGGTGTTCGTTTTACTCATTGCTTCGACGCTGGGATGCAGCCTGTGTGGGATCATCGGGACAGGAGGGGAAGAGGAAATTGTTTTACCACCGGGGACTCCGGCGAGAGACGAGGAAGAAACTGTAGCGACCGAGGAAGCACCTGAGGAGATCTACGAAGAGGAAGAAGAGGAAGAGATTAGTCTCTCAACCGCCTCTGAGGGATTGAAGCACTTGGACAGCTATCGTGCTCGCTTCGAGATGAGTCTCAAGGGAGAATCCGACGGCGAGACAGAACAATGGGCGCTCAACATGGAAATGGCGCACGTGCGCGAACCCTTCGCTCAACACATCGTACTGGAGGGCAGTGCGATGGGTATAGCCGAACAGGGTGGATTCGAGAGCATTCAGATTGGCGACCGGCAGTACGTTCTGGCCAACGGAGAATGTTTTTCCTCAGAGATAACGGAAGAGGATGAAGCACAGGATTTGGAACTCTTCAACCCTGACGACGTGATGGGCCAGATCGAGGGTGCGCGTCGCGTCCGCCCCGATGAAAACGTGAACGGCATCCTGTGTCGCCATTACGTGTTCGACGAAAAAGCTGTGGATTGGGCCGAACTGAGCAGCGCCCAGGGCGAGGTATGGATCGCTGTGGAAGGCGATTACGTCGTGAAGTACGTGATGGAAGCTGAGGGCAAGGACCCGGTCTCGCAGGAGAGAGGGCACATCGAATGGACATACGAGATATATGACGTAAACACGCCTATCACCATCGAGCCGCCCACCCGTTGTGAGGCGGCTGAAGCACAATACCCGATGATGCCTGATGCGACAGACGTCTTCGCAATGGGCGATATGCTGACGTACCAATCGGCAAGCTCCTTCGACGATGTGCTCGATTTTTACCAGGAGCGCATGCCAGAGGAGGGATGGGAAGATACCGGCGAATCCTTCATCACTTCGGAGACCGCCTTACTGGAATACACGAGGGATGGGCAAACCATCAATGTGACCATCACCGAGACCGACGACGGGATCTATGTGGCTATCTTTGACTAACTTTGTGGTATCGCCACCTTGCAACTGCTCAACCTGCACCCGTCGGTGTGATCCACACTGCGCGGGTATGCTGAGCAGTTACGCCATCTTCTCAATCATCTGGGGTCATGTAAATCGGAGGCAACCGCGCGACCATGGTCGCGCGGTTGCCCGCATAAGAAGATGCCAGTGCCGGTAGCGACCCTATAAGCCACACATCTCACCGCTTGCGGCAAGACATAATCATCTCGGCTCGCGCCACCCAGGCAACCCCCTCACATTCAAAACCGTATGACTCGAGCGTCTCTTCGAGAGAACGTTGGGTATAGCGGGTAATGTGTTCGTCAGCGTAACCGCCTGGCGCCAGGCGACCATACAAGAACTCCAGCAATGGCCATATCCAGCCGCCATAATCAGGCGTGCCCAGGATAAGGCGTCCCCCCGGTTTAATCAGGCGGGCCATCTCTTCGAACAAAAGCGGATCAGCCGGGAGGTGTTCGATGACCTGGGAACTGATCAGGCAATCAAAACACGCGTTGGGAAAAGGCAGGGCAAAGGCTGAACCCACCAGGCCATTCGCCCCGTGTCTATGTATATAACGAATCTTGCCCGCCTTTATGTCGACGCCAATGGCGTTTGGCAGATCCAACAAGATTCGACTCGAACCACAACCTACGTCCAGCAGGCTGCCACTTTCAGTATCCCGTGCGAAATTCAAAATAATTTTATGGCGGGTGCGCTGCCAGTAACGTTGGAGTGGGATGAGGCTATCGTAAGCGCGATAGTCATAGTCAGCGGAATCAATAGAGTTGCGCAAACGCCACATCCGCAGGAATGTCTTGAGGTAGGCCCAGCCAAATTTGAGAAGGGAAACGTGGGATTTGCCACTATATCGCGCTTCGTAACGAAACGGAACCTCGACGATGCGCCATCCATGTGCGTGAGCTTGGATCAGAATTTCCTCCAGGACATCGAAATGAGCGCTTTGGATAGGAAAATGGTGCAGGACAGACGCCCTGTAAAGCCGAAATCCACTCGACACGTCTTGTATAGGCAGTGAGAGGCCCTGAGTAAAGGTAAAATTCAAGAGACGGCTCAGGATATACCGGAACCAGGGCATATCGGCGGCGCCGCCAGGCACGTAACGCGATGCAATCACCACCTCGGCCTCGTCGCGGGCCTGCCAAATCGTCGACAAGAAAGCAGGGGGATGGGAGAGATCGGCATCCATCGTGAGAATATATTCCCCCTGAGCCTGCTCGAAACCAGACTTGAGCGCACCTCCGTAGCCTGGCAAATGCTGCGTTACGACGATGGCTCCTAGATCCTCGGCGACCTGGGATGTACCATCGTGAGAACGTCCATCTACGACGATGATTTCGTAACTTTCTACGTCAGAAGGCATGACTTTGATCAACAATGGAATCAAACGAGTGAGGTTGTCCCGCTCGTTCAATGCTGGAATAATGATAGAGAGTTGCATCAGTTTTTTTCCTCCTCGACACGTGAGCGGCGATTCAATCCCATTCCACTACAAACACCTTCTTCCTGCAGGGCAAGCGCTTAGATCTCGCGTTGCGCGCGCTATTATACCTGAATTTTCTCTCATCGTCACCTCGCCCTAATCAGACACTTCATCACACCCAAACCCCCGCCCTTCCGCTGCAAACGGACGGTAGGCTGAGCAGTTAATCTTTCTCAATAAACCGGGGTAATGTAAGGTGCGTGCAACATCGCGAGCGTGCTCGCGCAGTTGCACGCATTCCGCCCTACCTTTTTCCCAACTTGAGAAGATACGCAAAAAGCGCCAGTATCTTACTGGCGCTTTTGGGTCATATGCTCCCCAAAGATTCAGGCCTACGTCTCCAACAGCCTCGAGACCGGCATAGCCCTACCCTTCCACGTCTGGCCCGATCACTTCTGCTCTTGCCCGACCCAGAAATGATGGCGCAATACCGAGGGCAACGGCGCCACGCACACACCCTCAATTTCCCGCTCAGCGCCGTTCCCGTTCGCTCCCATCGTGGCGGGATGCACGTAACACACGTTGGGAGACGCGCCATATTTTTGTCGATATCGTCGTGTCGCCTGCATCACCTTCTCCGCCAGGCCTCGACCGGGATCGTCGTCAAACCACAATAAGCCTTCTTTCATCTTCCCACCTCCACCAACCTCATCACAGCGCCCCTACAATGTGCCACGTGTTATAGTGCACGTCCTGGTAAATCTCGAACACCTCCACGCACCGTTTGTCCGGGGGACCATAAGCACAACGCACGCGGAAGCGGTGCTGCGCCACCTCTCCCCGCCAGCCCCGTCGTTTGATCGTCCAACACCGTTCTACCGCCTGGACATCGTACCGGTCTCCTCGCCAGACGAAAACCTGGGGGAAGTATCCATGTCGACGTTTCTGCAACTCAATCGCCTCGGCGCCTTTTTTTCGCCGACTCGTTACGCAGCGCCGACCAGAACGGTACCCCAACACCCCATCAAGCGTAGCGCTCATCGAAACCCTCCTTCCTGCCCGCTGACCTTTCTGACGGTCCACCCACGACCGTAAACTGCCGCTCCACTGGCGACGCCATAGACGCTCCCATCGAAGTATACGGGGCGTGACCGGCCAATGATCCATTTCCAGGCGGCGTGACCACGATTAGCGGCGGGTACGCCCCCTGCACAGCCGACGCGCTCGTTCGTGGTTCTTCGCGCCGGCGACTGACCGCCACGATCAATAAGCTCGTGGGTATCGCCGCTCCCACGCCACATGCCGCACCGGCCAAGACGGATAACGCCTCGTTGCTCAAGCGGTTGCCCACGACCCAGGCCAGGGTCACGACGAAAGCGATCACCACAAGCCCGC
The DNA here is from genome assembly GCA_011046405.1 of Chloroflexota bacterium. Lineage (GTDB taxonomy): Bacteria > Chloroflexota > Anaerolineae > B4-G1 > B4-G1 > DSAR01. The sequence goes on from DSAR01000367.1 coordinate 4,751, forward strand.
TAAAAATCTTCAACCTGACCCAACGATCCACTGATCTCACCTCATCCATCTACTGCTCCTTGAAAAACACCATTCAGCCAATTGACAGGTCGGCGCAAAGAAATCATCGACGACGGATGTTTGTTTTCCGCCGCTTCATACGCCGCCTCAACTGTCCATCCTCAAGCAACGATGCGTTTTACAACGTCCTGAATCTCGGCTGGCGAGATATGAGCCGCCTGGAAGCGGATCAAACGTCCCTCGGCCACGGCCAGAAAATCCCCACGCCCCATCAATCGCTCGGCGCCCGTCCCGCTCCACCCGGCGGCGGTACGCGCGTCCGACGCGCTCGTCACTCGCCCCACCAACCGGACCGGGAAATTCGCCTTGATCAACGGCCCCAGGACAGCCGTCGTCGGCTTCTGGGTCGCAGCCACGACGTGAATGCCCACCTCACGCCCGCGCTGTGCCAAGCGGGTCAGCGAGCGCTCGATCTCTTTGCCGCCGACCATCAACAAATCGGCCAACTCGTCGATGAAGACGACGACGCGAGGCGACGCATTTCGACTGGCGCTTGCGCCCCCGATTTGATCCGGTTGTTGGCCGCTCCGCCGTTCCATCAGGCGCACCAGGCTGTGCAAGACTTCCGTCATCTCTTCCACCTGCCAGATGACGGGACGCGCCAGGTGAGGCAATCCCTCAAAAAGCCTGAAAGCGTGACCCTTTGGATCGATCAACACCAGCGACAACCCGCTGGCTGAAGGACCGGCGTAACTGTCGGAGGCGAAAGGGCGATACGGCTCGTTGATCATCGCCAGGCTCAAAATCATCGACTGCATCAACATCGTCTTGCCAGAACCGGTGGTGCCGGCGACCAGGACGTGCGCGACGTCGGGCGAAGGCAATCGGATCAGCAAAGGCGCACCATCCTCCGATAGACCCAGGATCGCTGTCGCTGGGGGAATGGGAGAGACATCGGCCGGTCGAGCCGTCAATTGGCGAAACAGGGGCAGCAACCGCACCGGTTGCGGGTCATCGCGCGGCACCTCAATGGCTATCGCTGCCCCCCGCCGGGATACACGGCAATCCGGCGCATCCAACGCGGCCGCCAGTTCCTCGTTCAAGCGCTTGATCTTGGAGATCTTGGCCCCAATAGCAGGCAACACCTTGAAACGAATCCAGCGAGGCGTCACCGTCCCGCCAGAGACCCGCGCCGGCACCTTGTGTACGTTGAGCACCGCCTCGATTCTATCGGCTTGAAAATTTAGCATGTCGCGCATCTTTGTTACCTCTATTGTGTCTAACTTGACAACGTTAACTCTTATCCTGGCGAATGAATGCGCGTGCTACCGCGCGTCAGTGACAAGGATGAAACAAAACAAGTTCGGCCAGAATGAAGCGACGCTCACTCGACGTGGGCAGGAACAGAACGTTTGTTCTAGGTCTATCGTACCAGAACATTCGTCCTATGTCAAGGGGGTATTATCCCAAATTCATGTTGGGATAAGTTGCTCGTTCTGTTCAGAGGGGGCCGTTCAGAGAGAGTGAAAACTATATGACAGGGGGATATGAGGGCCTAACCAATAGAATCCTTGCACAGCGAGCAAGAGCCGCGACTCGCTAACTCGCTAACTCGCTGATTCGCTGACTCGCTGATTCGCTGACTCGCTGATTCGCTGA
>DSAR01000362.1 GCA_011046405.1 Chloroflexota bacterium
ATTTTAATGCGCACCTTAATTTTTCTCCGTGTTCTCGGTGACTCTGTGCTAAGATGACCTTTTTTCAGTAGAGTCATGCACTGCTTTATGAGAAATATCTTACAGGAGGATTGATGATGTCAAAATCGGCGGAAGAAAAAAGGGAAAACATCCTGAACGAGAAACGGCGCTGGGAGGAGACGACGGTCAAAAAGGTCACCGATCGCTTCCCCGAGCGCCGGGAAACGTTCGAGACCCTTTCGGGGGTGCCACTGGAGCGGGTGTACACGCCGGCCGACGTGACGCTGGATTGCCTGGACGACCTGGGGTTCCCCGGCGAGTATCCCTTCACGCGCGGCGTGCAGCCCACGATGTACCGGGGGCGGTTCTGGACGATGCGCCAGTACGCCGGGTACGCCACGGCCGAGGAATCGAACGCGCGCTACAAGTACCTGCTGGATCAGGGCCAGACCGGCCTCTCGGTGGCCTTCGACCTGCCGACCCAGATCGGTTACGACGCCGACGCGCCGCTGGCCGAGGGAGAGGTGGGCAAGGTCGGCGTCTCCATCAGCAGCCTGGACGACATGCGGACCCTGTTCGACGGGATCCCGCTGGGCCAGGTCAGCACGTCGATGACCATCAACGCGCCGGCCCCGGTGCTTCTGGCGATGTACGTCGCCGTGGGGAAGGAGCAGGGCGTGGCGGTGTCCAAGCTGCGGGGGACGGTCCAGAACGACATCCTGAAGGAGTACGTCGCACGCGGCACCTATATTTTCCCGCCCCGGCCCTCGATGCGCCTGGTGACCGATCTCTTCCGCTACTGCGCGGCCGAGGCGCCCAGATGGAACACCATCAGCATCAGCGGGTACCACATTCGCGAGGCCGGTTCCACCGCCGTGCAAGAGGTGGCCTTCACGCTGGCCAACGGCATCGCCTACGTCCAGGCCGCCCTCGACGCCGGTCTGGACGTGGACACCTTCGCCCCGCGTCTCTCCTTCTTCTTCAACGCCCACAACGATTTCCTGGAGGAGATCGCCAAGTTCCGCGCCGCGCGCCGTCTATGGGCTCGCCTGATGCGCGAGCGCTTTGGCGCCCAGAGCCCTCGTTCGTGGTGCATGCGCTTCCACACCCAGACGGCGGGCAGCACGCTGACGGCCCAGCAGCCGGAGAACAACGTCATCCGGGTGACGCTCCAGGCGCTGGCGGCCGTCCTGGGTGGGACCCAATCGCTACACACCAATTCCCGCGACGAGGCGCTGTGGCTGCCCACCGAGGATTCGGTCCGCATCGCCCTGCGTACCCAGCAGATCATCGCCCACGAGTCGGGCGCCACCAACACGGTGGACCCCCTGGCTGGCTCCTACGCGATCGAGCACCTGACCGACGAGGTCGAGCGGCGGGCGCTGGAGTACATCGCGCACATCGACGCGCTGGGCGGCGCGCTCGCGGCCATCGAGCAGGGGTACGTCCAGCAGGAGATCGCCGACGCGGCCTATCGCTACCAGAAGGCGGTCGAGTCGCAGGCGCAGATCGTGGTCGGCGTGAACGAGTTCCAGGTGGACGAGAGTGGCGTGGACATGGAGCGGCTGGTGGTCGATCCGGCCCTGGAGGAGCGACAGCGGGCCCAGCTGGCTGCGCTCCGCCGGCGGCGTGACGGCGAGCGGGCCTCGGCCATGCTGGCGCGGATCGAGGCCGCAGCACGGGCCGCGGCGCGGGCCTCAGATGGGGCGCTGATGCCGTTGTTCGTGGCCGCCGTCGAGGCGGATTGCACGCTGGGTGAGATATGCGGCGTGCTCCGGGAGGTGTGGGGGGAGTACCGGCCGCAATCGACAATTTGAGATAGCAGGGAGCAGGGAGTAGATAGCAGGGAGCAGGTAGCAGGGAGGGGGAAGGATGGCTGAACTGATGTTGCAGGTGGAGGAGGCGCTGGATCGGGTGCTGGACGTGATTGAGCCGCTGGGCGCTGAGGAGGTGCCGATTTTGGATGCGCTGGGCCGGTTCCTGGCGCAGGACGTCCACGCCGACGTCGACGTGCCGCCGTACGCCAATTCGTCGATGGACGGGTACGCGATTTTGGCCGCCGATACCGCTGGGGCCAGCGCCGAGACGCCCGTCCGACTGCGCGTGACCGGCGAGGTGGCGGCGGGCTACGTGATCGAGACGCCGGTGATGCCCGGCGCCGCCATTCGCATCATGACCGGCGCGCCGCTCCCGCCGGGCGCCGACGCTGTCGTCAAGGTCGAGGACACGGCGTTGGAAGAAGGCTGGGTGCAGATCTTCGCCGAGGCGCCGCCGGGCCAGTACGTCCGCCCGGCCGGCGAGGACGTACAACAGGGAGCGCGGGTGTTGCGCCGGGGCACGCGCGTGCGCCCGCAGGAGATCGGGATGCTGGCTACGCTGGGACATAAGACGGTGCCCGTCGCCCGCCGCCCCCGGGTGGCGATCCTGGCGACGGGGGACGAGGTGGTCGAGATCGACGCGGACCTCGCGCCGGGCAAGATTCGCAACGCCAACAGCTATTCCAACGCTGCCCAGGTGCTCAAGTACGGCGGGGAGCCGGTGCTCCTGGGGATCGCCCGCGACCGGGTGAGCGATCTGACGGAGAAGATCCGGGCCGGGTTGGCCCTGGGAGTGGACCTGTTCCTCACCTCCGGCGGCGTCTCGGTGGGCGATTTCGACATCGTCAAGAACGTGTTGGCCGCCGAAGGCGAGATCGACTTCTGGCGGGTGCGGATGAAGCCTGGGAAGCCGCTGGCCTTCGGGCAGATCGCGTCGACGCCGGTGCTGGGGCTGCCGGGCAACCCGGTCTCGGTGATGGTCTCCTTCGAGACCTTCGTCCGCCCGGCCCTGTTGAAGATGCAGGGGGCCGTCTGGGCGCGTCCCACCGTCGAGGCGATCCTGGTGGACGAGATCCCGCACAAGGACGAGCGGCGGCATTACGTGCGCGTCCACGTCGAACTGCTCGAGGGTGAATATCGCGCCCACCTCACCGGCGGTCAGGGTTCCGGCATCCTGAGTTCGATGGTCAAGGCCAACGGCTTCGCCATCATCCCCGAGGATTGGACCCACGCGCCGGCCGGGGCGCGGGTGGCGGTGATCCTACTCGAGTGACCTGTGGTCATTTTCCGCATTTGGAAGCTCCAGAAGTCTTCTCTTCTGCAGGTAATCGTTTTCTCGTAACATTTAGTTCTATGAGCAACTGCTCGGGCCGGCCTCTGACCGTGCCCGAAAGTGGCTCGGTCGGGAGACTGGTCACAGCGCCAAGTGAGTTTTTTGGCTCAGGAGTGCCTTGAATTGGAACCTGCTCACAAGTGAAATGTGTAACTGCTCACCTTGTGCCCACCAGATCACAATCCGGGCTTGTCCGTGTCGGCTTCCGTCCCTACCCAGTCAATGGCCTATGCGCCATCGGCGCACACCATCGACGCGGATTGTGAACCGCTCTGCACACGTATGCTGAGCAGTTACTGAAATGTGACGTTTTCTCGATGGTGAATAGGCCGCTTGATCAGAGGCTGGGAAAACTGAGGCATAGGGTTCGAAGAGATCAGTCGCATCATTGGACGGAGTGGGCGATTCGTGCTAGAATACGCCAGGCTGGCCCGCCGGCGCCACCTGGGACTGGGGGGCGAAGCTGATTGGGGAAATATGGGGTAAAGGTATCTTCGGTTTATTGAGATGATACGGGTAGAGGTTTTTAGGGAGGAATACATGAAACATGGTGATACGGATCGCTTGGCTTTGATAGATGGCTCGCGACTGATAGTCGAGGCTTGTATGCAAGGGGGATCTGATTCATACGTTGGATATCCTATCACCCCGGCCAACTACATTTATGCTTACAGTAGTCGTCGTCTGCCGATGGTCCTGTCCGCGCCAGATGAGATCACTGCCCTCCAGTGGATGATTGGCCTCTCGGCCAGGGGGCGTCTTCCCATGACTGCCACATCTTTTGCAGGATTTGCCTTGATGATAGAATCGATCAATATGGCATTTATGATGGAACTTCCCATGCTGATCGTCCTGGTCCAGCGATTGGGACCGTCCACTGGATCCGCGACTGTCGGCGCACAGGGGGACCTGTTACTTCTCCGGGGGATGATCTCGGGAGGTTATCACGTACCGGTTCTTTGTATCCCTGACATAGAGGGGTGTTGGAAACTTCCGCCTGTGTGCCTGCAAATAGCGGTCGATCTTCGTACCCCGGTAGTGCTTCTGACCTCCAAGGAGATGATCATGACCCAGCGCAGCCTGGACCTCGATCGTCTGCAGACCATCGAGCCGGTCAATCGACCGCACTATGACGGGCAGCTTCCCTATGTCCCTTACGCGGTGGACGACACGCTCGTGCCGGATTTCCTAGCAGTCGGCAATGACCATCATCAAGTTAGATTGACCGCCTCGACCCACAACGCCGAGGGAATTCTTCTCTCCACTGCCCCAGAGGCCCTGGCGAACTCGAGACGGCTGCAGTCGAAAATAGAAAGAGGTACCCCCACACTTTATCGACTCGACGAAGAAGAGGATGCGGAGACACTGATCGTCACCTATGGGATCACTACCGGGGCGGCCCGGGAGGCCGTTAACAAGCTCAGGAGGCAGTCCATCTCCGTCTCCCTCCTGGAGATGGAGACCCTTCTTCCCATTCCCCCCACCTATTACGACCTACTCGATCGCTACCCGCGGGTTGTCGTGGCGGAGGAGAACATACAGGGGCAGTTAGCCCACTTACTCTTCGGTCACCGACTGCCAAAGAAGGTTCGGCGCGTGAACAGTATGGGACGAATGGTACGACCAGAAGAGATTGTTCAGGAGGCGGCAGAATCATGAGTGACTTTCTTGTAAGCGCTGATTTACCCTACTGCAAGGGCTGTGGTCATCATCTCGTCGTCCGGAATACGGTCAGGGCTTTAGAGGCAATGACCGTCGATCCATTGAGCGTGACGCTGGTCACCGATATCGGCTGCCAGGGAATCATCGATCGCTGCTTCGCGACCCACACAGTCCATGGCTTACACGGGCGGTCCGTTGCCCTGGGAGCGGGGATCGCGATGGATCTCCCCGGCGACGGGAAGGTGATCGTCTTTATGGGCGATGGCGGCGCGACGATCGGATTGCAGCACCTATTGGAAGCAGCGCGCTTGAACGTCGACATGACCGTCGTCGTGCATAACAATATGCTCTATGGGATGACCGGCGGGCAGCCCAGCAGCTTGACCCCGTGTGGCTTTCGGACGGCGATCACGCCGGAGGGGGGTAAGTTGCCGCACCACGACCTCTGTCGACTGGTCCACGATGCGGGCGCCGCTTACGCCCATCGCGTCGTCGGACTGGGCGACTTCTCCCCAACGCTCCAAGACGCGATAGAGGTGGAAGGCTTCGCTTTGCTTGAGGTGATGGAACTCTGCACCGCTTACGGTGTGAAGAATAACCCCGGTCTGCGACTGAGAGATCTGGCAGACGAACTGGGCTACGATCTGGAGGTCAGGAGAGGGAATGGGCGACCGGCCTTCGACCTGCCGTATCGCGCCGACACCCCCGCACTCCTTGACCAGGTGGATAGGGTCGCTGTACGCTCCGTCTCTCCCCTCGAGAAGCAGTATACTCTCGTGCTCGGTGGATCGGCCGGAGAGGGGGTGCAGGTGGCCGCGCAGATCACGGCTCAGGCTGCAATCGCCTCGGGGCTTCAGGTGACCAAGAAGGGGTCCTACCCCGTCACCGTTGGCACGGGCTTCTCCGTCGCCGAGATCGTCCTCTCTCCCGATCCCATCCACTATCACGGGATCTCCCATCCCGACGCGGTGATTATCGTTTCTGAGGATGGTCTGTCCTATAATCGAGAGTGCATCAGCGAGATGACATCCGGTGCCGTTTGGCTCGACGAAAATCTGCCTGAGCCTGAAACCGGCGCAGAGGTTCACGTACGAGATTTTCGCGGGCGTGCGGGAGGGGTCAACGCGGCCCTCTTCGGCGTCCTATCCTTCTCCCAGGAGACCGGCATCATCCCGGCCCAGACTTTGTTGGAGCGTATGCGCCAAAGCAAGATTGGCTCCAAGATCCCCATCGACGAATTGGAGCAGGTGCTGACGTAGAAAAGCTTTCACCTTGACAATGGCACATTTGTCCCCGGCGAGTAACTGCTCAGCATACGTGTGCAGAGCGGATCACAATCCGCGCCGATGGCGCGCGGGCCGGTGGCGCGCGCCATCGGCCCGTGGGCCATTGACTGGGTGGAGACGGAAGCCGACACACGTCGGCTGTAGCCCGGATTGTGATCCGGTGGGCACAAGGTGAGCAGTTACCCCGGCGAATAAATTCGCGGGCCACAACTGCAAAGTCGGCCTACGCCGACTATAAACTAACCTGCGAAGGCAGGTTTTGCAGTGCGTGATTTTTACGCGCTGTAGCCACGCGGTTTTAACCG
>DSAR01000527.1 GCA_011046405.1 Chloroflexota bacterium
ATCTCTGGCCTACTGGCCCCTTCCGCTGCGATAGACGTGCTCTCGTCGGGTGGGGCGGGAGTTTGTCTGTCGATACGTCGCTCCGGTTTATCGATCTCCGTGGGGCGTTCGGACGGCGTTCTGGGCGCGACCGCTTCGGTGGACGGGGTGGGTTGCACGGTCTCGTCCGGCGGAATTTCTTCGTGTAGTGGTTTTTGCGCTTTGGACGGTGGTGAGGGTTCCGGCGACGGCGTTTCGTCTATCGTTGGTTGCGCGATGGGTTTTGCCTGAAGGTGGGTTGGCGGGGTCTCGTCGCCGGTCGGTCGAGGCGCGAGTCTCGGTTCTTCCGGTTTCTCCGGACGTCGTTCCCCGGGCGTGGATGGCGTTTTGATCCGGGCTTTCGAGCTCGATCGATCCGGGTTTGCTGCGATTGATTGTTGATCCTCGACCGGCGTCGTCTTTCGTGCCGCTCCTTGCGCCGCTTCCTGCGCCGCTTCCTGCGCCGCTTCCTGCGCCGCTTCCTGTGTTACTATTTCAGCAGGCGGCCTCTCCTCAACCGGCGTCTTGTCGGCCGAGATTATCTCCTCGACCCGGGAGAACAGCCGGGCCGTTCTCGGTTTGGACGGGGTGAGAGGCTCAGTTCCCGGATCGGGCGCGGGCCGGGCTGCGGGCCGGGCTGCGGGCCGGGCTGCGGGCTGGGATGCCGACGGTTTCTGGATTGGCGCGTCGTCATCTGGTGGTGGCAATGGTTGCAGTGGACGAGGTGGGCTCTGTGAGAAAGATGGCGTGCGCCGGGGGGAGGACGGTGTTTCGGGCGGGCTGATCGGTCGGGCCGCTGGACCGTGTTCGGGCAGGACCAGTGCTTCTTCCGCGCTGCCTGTATCGTCTCTCAGGGGAGATGCTTCGGCCTTTTGGGCGCGGTATTTGTCGCCGATGGGCGGGAAGCGGTCGACGATCTCGCCGGAGAAGCGGGCCGTCATCTTCGGCGAGATGGCGCCGACGTCGGGCCGCCACACGACGGCGCGCTGCACAGATCGCCGGACGCGGCCCACCAACGTGCGGGTGGGGGCGGTCGTCAGCGCCATACCCCGACCGCCGCCCAGCGAGCTGGCGTCGGCTCTTTGGGCACGCCCACTCAGGCGTCGTCGCGTCCAGGGGGAGAGCGCGCGTTGTATTTGGCGGACCCGTCGGGTCACAGACCGGGCGATGGTGTATGGGGGCACGTTACTCGCTTTCTGTTTCTCCGTCCAACATAATGCCGCGATGGGCCAATTGCAGCGTCTCGAGCACGACGTTCTTGCTGTTGGTCTTGAGCGTGGGGCCTTTCCAGGCCAGGGGGTAGGCGTCGATCAGGTTCCACCGTTGGACCTCGTTGCCGGTGACGTCGAAGAGGATGATGGAGACGTTCCGCCGGTCGACCCGTCCATCCAGCACGCCTTGTTGGCACCAGGCCCAGATCATGCCCGATAGATCGACCCCGCGCGTCAACGTGACGTTGGCGTAATCCATCCGTTCGGGCAATTGGTGGACGTAGTTGTTGACGCCGCCCTCTTTGTATTTGTAGACCTTCCATTTCATACCCAGACCTTTGCATTCCAGGAACGCGCCCTCAATGATGCCCTCAATCTCCACGTGAAATCTAAAGGCAGGGAGCGGATCGATATGCGCCATAACACTCTCCTCACCAACTTCCCAATCTACCGATTTACCAATCTACCGATTTACCAATTCCCAGTCTACCAATACACCAGTTCCCAGTTTACCAATCTACCAATTTCCCAGTCTACCGGTCTACTAACCTACCGACTCACCAACCCGCCAGCCGCTCACGCTCCAAAACTAACTCCTGCTTGAGCACTTCGATCACCTTCCGGGCCAGCGCGTCCAGCTCCTGATCGTTCAAATTGACCTCTGCCTCCCTTGACGTGTCCTCAACGCGCTCTCCGAAGGAGGGGAATATCTCGTTGTCCTGGATAACGATCGGCATACGAAGCCTCCGTGTCGGTGTGTCGGTATATTGGTATATTGGTACCGGTCTACCAATATACCGGTCTACCAATCTACCGGTTTACCAATCTACCGGTCTACCGATCTGCCAGCCTGCGATTGATGTGGGCGATCTCGTCTACCCAGCGCTGCCGCTCGGGATGTTCGAGGTTCAGGATCTCTTCTCGCGGCCAATGAAAATGGTAGGAAATATAGGCTACCTCCTCGTAGAGCCGGTCGAGGGGGTAGCCGCTTATTCCCCCCCCAGGTTGGCCAAATCCACCTCGATCTCGTGCTGGCATTCCGGGCACGTCACCGAGATCGTCGTCACGCCCTCTTCGTTGATGCGGCGGTAGAAGGCCTGGAGATAGGCCAGGTCGGCCGCGAATAGATCCTCGATCACGCGGGTGGTGACGCGGGGCAGCGTACCCAGTTGGACGATCACGCGGGAAAGCAGGATGATGATCAGGTAGGCGTCGTTGGCCCGCACCCGTAGATCACGCAGCGGGGCGATCTCGTCCATCGCCGTCGCCAGGCGCATGACGCCCTTCTTGTGGACGGCGCCCTCTTTGTCCACGTATCCGCGCGGCAGCGTAAACTCAAATTCAGTCTGCAAGCTCATCTCCTCATTTGTTATTTGTGACTTGTCATTCGTCATTCGTCATTCGTCATTCGTCATTCGTCATTCGTCATTCGTCATTCGTCATTCGTCATTCGTCATTAACGGGGGGGAGTCCCGGGACGCGGCGCGACGGATGTCCCGCCACGTCCACCTGGGACTCACCCTTATTCAGTTTACGACGTGCGTTCCATGCCCTCGTGCACGATCGTCATTTCCTCCACACCGTACTCGTTGCTGTCCGACTTGGGCGTCGGGCCGGAAACTTTGGAGGGCCAGGCGTTGACCAGGTCCCAACGGGCCACGTCTTGCCCGTTGGTGTCCATCATAACGACGGAACAATTGGCGCGGGCCTGATCCATCTGCCCTTCTTCTACCGCCTGCCGCCAGTCCCAGATGCCCAGGTTGTCGGTGATGCCCCGTTTCAGGGTGACGTCCTCCCACTTCAGGCGTCCCGGGATTTTCTGGACGACGGCTCTGCCCTGATCGTCGACGACCTTGTGTTCGACGACCTCGTGTTCCGAGCCGATGCCGCTGCATTCGACGAAGTAGCCGGTGACGTCCACCGGTCCATCGATCTCAATTCTAAATTGATAACCGACAAGCGGGTCTGAATCTCTTCCTGCTGGTGTAGCCATAATCGTTTACCTCCTAGAGTGTTGTTTTATCCCTGAAATAGGGCTATTCCTCACCGCCTTCACCACCGCCGGCCGCTGCGCCGCCGCCGGCCCATTGGGTGATGCGGAAGATGACGAACTCGGCCGGTTTGACCGGCGCCAGGCCGATCTCGATGACCAGCCGGCCCAGGTCGCGGGATTCGGGCGGGTTCAGTTCCTCGTCGCACTTGACGTAGAAGGCCTGGTCGGGCGATGAACCGAACAGCGCGCCGGAGCGCCAGATGGTGGTCAGGAAAGCGCTCACGTCCCGGCGGACGCGGGCCCATAGGCGGGGCGTGTTCGGCTCGAAGACGACCCACATCGTGCCCCGCTCGATCGACTTCTCCACGAAGTTGAACAGCCGGCGGACGTTGACGTACCGCCAGGCGGCGTTCTGCGACAGTGTCCGCGCGCCCCAGGCCCGGATTCCCATGCCGGGGAAGGCCCGGATGCAGTTGACGCCGTTGGGGTTCAGGATGTCCTGCTCTCGTTGGGTGACGTTGTAGGCCAGGCCGGTGGCGCCGCGCACGACCTCGTTGGCCGGTGCTTTGTGGACGCCGCGTTCTCCATCGGTGCGCGCCCACAGGCCGGCTATATGGCCCGCTGGCGGGATCTGCACCGTGCGATTCTTCACCGGGTCCTGGACCTGAATCCACGGATAGTAGAGGGCGGCGTAGCTCGAATCGTAGGCGGCGACGTCGACCCGCCACTTGCGCATCTCCTGGGGCGTCATATTGGGGGGCGGGTCCAGGATCGCGACCCGATCGCCCAGGCGCTCGCAGTGGGCGACGACCATCGTCTGAACCGCCTTGATCATATCCAGGTCGAGGGGCTTGTCCGGCGTGGGCGTCATCAGGTCAGGCACGCAGACGATGGTGATATCGTCCAGGGCCTCCAATCCTTCCACACCTGTCCGCTCGCTCACGTCGCCCTGGAAATCGCCCGCGGACGGCGGGGCCAGCAGCTTGGTGTCGATCTGGAGCGTCTGCTCCTGGGTGCGGGGCCACAACTCGGCCAGGGGGACGTCGGTTTCTGGAACGACGAGCTCGATCCACTGGGGCAACTTGTTCTCTTGATAGGCGACACGCACTTGCTGGACGTCGTCCCCTTCCACCTGGGTCAGGGTGACGTCGCGCAGCACCTCCTCGACGCCCCAGTTCCCGCCGGCCCGTTCTCGTTCGACGGTGACGGTGAAGTGGGCGGGGGGCTTGTCGCCTTTCTTGGGCTTGCTCGCTTCCACGCCCAGGTCCGGCGAGTCGACTTTGACCCGCAGGCGCAGGCCAGCGAGGCCAGCCTCCTTGGCCCGGACGATCAACTGGGGCTTGCCCTCGGCGTTGAGCAACACGGCCTGGGCCTTGGGCATGGTCTTGACACTGAGCACGTAGCAGCGGCGACCGCCGTTCTGGAAGAAGCCGTACACCGCTTGGGGCAGGTAGGCGCCGTCGGTGAAGCCCCCGAAACGCTCGACGAACTGGGTCCAGTTGGTCACCAGCGTCGGTGTATTGAGCATATCGCGTGTCACCCACCCGCCATCTACCCGCTCCCGGAGCTGTGCTTTCTCGGTGAATCCCACGAAGGCGGGCATCGCTGTGCCGACTCCTTCGATGGGCTTGGCGCCGGTATCTACCTCTTCGACATAGACGCCTGGGGATAGATATTCTGGCATGGCAAATTACCTCCTCATTCTGAAAATCTCTTGATAGCTGCTCGTTTTTCTCACGTCGTGTACTTCTCTTTGTCCCGTCGAGCCTCCTTTTCCGTGTATCGCTGATCGCGTATCGCGTATCGCTTCTCAATCCTCAATTCTTAATCCTTAATTCTTAATCCTTAATCCTCAATTCTCAATCCTCAATCCTCAATCCTCAGCCCCTAAACCTCAATATCATAACTCGTCGAGGGCACCGTGATCTTGTGCCGTTTCGCCTTCTTCTTCCCAACCTGGATTTCTAACGTGTAATCGCCCGCCCGCAGTTGGCCGATGTTGAACTGGCCTTCGGGCTCGATGGGCACGTCCAGGCCGCGCTCGACCAGGGTCAGGCGTGCGTTCGCCAGCGATTGCTCGTCTTGCTTCGTGTGTATCCGCCCTCCGATGCGCCACAGACGTTCCTGTCCCGCGCGTTCATCCGGTTGCTGGAAGAGCGGCGGCGCGATCTGGCCGGTCCGCAGTTCGCGCGTACGCACCAGCGGCTCGGTGACGGGCTGGTACGGGTTGATGGCCAGGGTGATGGTGCACCCGATGGCTGGTCTCATCTCGTTGTCCATCACGCTCCAGATGTCGGTCGCATTGACCATCGCCTCGGGTTGAGCGACTTCGATGGGGATGGATACCGGCTGATCTTGCAGGCTTTCGGGCAACACGTCTTCGGGCAGCGAGGGCAGCCGGAGGAGCGCCATCAGGGTGCGGGTCAGCAGGCGGTGTTCGTCGGCCGGGTCAGCCGCCCAGGCGGTGATCATGTAGCTGATGTCCATCCGGATCGGCGGGCGGCGCTGGACGATGGTGCCGTCGCCCATTTCGACCGTTTGCCACTGCTTCGACCGGCGCAGTTCGGCGTTTTCGTGCATGTCGTGGATGAAAAGGTTCAACGTCGGGCGGTTGATGCGGGTCGACCACTCGCGCTTGGGCTGATCGAAGGCGATGTCGACCTCACCGTTTTTGATCGGCAACTCTCGGATCAGTAGTTTTCTCAGGGCTTGATCTAGATCGTCAATCATAGGGGCCTCGTTTTCGCTTATCGCTTATCGCGTATCGCTGACTCGCTCATTCGCTTATTCGCTGACTCGCTTTATCGCTTGGTCTCGATTTCCTCTTCCGGCTCTTCTTGGCGTTGGAGGGTCTGGACTTCCAACTCCTCTTCAGGGATCTCCTGGCGTTGGAGGGTTTGGATTTCCAACTCCTCTTCGGGAATCTCCTGGCGTTGGAGGGTTTGGATTTCCAACTCTTCCTCGGGATTCTCCTGGCGCTGGATGGCTTTGGTCTCGATCTCCTCCTCGGACGTCTCCTGGCGTTGGACGGCGGAGGTCGCCATACCCTTGCCTGGCACGTAGGCGCTGGGGCGGGCGCTGGCTTCTTTGCCCCTGCCGGTCGCTTGCTGACCGGTTACTTGCTTGGCGACGTCGTCCGCTCGTTGCTCGTGGGCGTCGTCAGG
>DSAR01000426.1 GCA_011046405.1 Chloroflexota bacterium
ACACGGATTAACACAGATAAACACAGATTCATCTTGTTTTTACTAGATCTGTGTGAATCTGTGAAAATCTGTGTCCAAATACTTTATGTGTTGGTTGAATGTTGAATTTGTCAGCCAACCAGCTCCCTAGCTCAAGGATCGAAGGAGGCGAGTATGAAACTTGAGGAAACGAAACGCACGTCGCGTATCCTGGAAATCGTGCAGATCGTCGCCATTGCGCCGCGGCGTTACCTGCGGCGTGACCTGGCCGTCCGTTTCGAGATCAGCGAACGCATGATCCAGAAGGACCTGGACGTCATCCGTCACGGCCTGAAGCTGCCCCTGTACCACTCGCAGGAGGGCTACTACTTCGAAGAGATGCCCGAGATACCGGCTTTACAATATACCTTCGCCGAGGCACTGGCGCTCTTGCTGGCAGTACAGGCCGCGCGGCAGGTATCGGGAATCGCCTCGGCCGAGTTATCGGCAGCGGTGGCTCGATTGGAAGCCCTGTTTCCGCCCGAATTCGAGGTCTTGTTGCGCCAGGCGACGCGCTTGCCCAATCGCACCGCCCAGGGCGAGCACCGTCAGCGAATGCTGCTATTGCTCAACCAGGCGCTGGCGATGCAGCAAAAGGTGCAGATGATTTACGCCACCGGTTCGCGGGGCGGCGCGGAAAGCGAGCGTACCGTGCGCCCCTACGCCGTGCAGCCCTACGTTCGGAGTTGGCAGTTGATCGCGCACTGCGAACTGCGGGGGGCGGTACGCATCTTCAAAGTCGATCGTATCCGCCAGGCGACCCTGCTGGACGAGCGCTATCACGTCCCGGCCGATTTCGATCTGGACGACTACCTGGGCGCCGGGTGGGGCCTGATGCGCGGACAAAGCGATGCAGCGACAGACATCGTGTTGCGTTTCGGCCCCGAGGCCGGCCGGTGGGTGAGCGAGGAGCGGTGGCACGCCAGCCAGAAGATAGAGCCACAGCCGGACGGGAGCGTGATCTTCCGGCTGTACCTGGCGCCGACTCCCGAATTCATCAATTGGGTGCTATACTATGGTGGGCGAGTGGAAGTGCTGGCGCCGGAGGATCTGCGGGAGCGGGTGGTAGCGGAGCATCGGCGGGCCACCGAAATCTACGAAAGCGAGTCGCAACATGACTGATATTTTGGTCACCAACGCTGGGCCAGCAACGACGACACAGACGCATCGCCCGTCGCTAGAGCTGTTCCGGCGCTATTGTGAAGAAACGTATGATGAGAGATTTGATCCCTTCGAGCATCAAGCCAAGATCTTTGACCTGGTGGGAGCGAAGGATGAATCGGTGATGCTCGTGGCGGGCACCGCTGCCGGGAAGACGTTGGCCTTGGGCGTGCCTCTATTCCACAAACTGGCGACCGGTCGTATCAAGCGCGTTCTACTGATGTATCCGACCATTGCGTTGATGAACGATCAGCGCCGGGTGATGGATCGCCTGGCCGAATTGACCAACCAGGATGTCGGGCACATTCAGGGTGGCATGAAGCGCAGCGCACTGATCGCCGCGCTCAACAAGCCCGTCATCGTCGCCACGCCAGACGCTATCTACTGGTTCTTCCGCAAGAGCGTCAAATATAGTAGCCTGCTGATCTACGGTCTCGCGCTGATCGACGAGTTCGTGCTGGATGAGGCTCACCTGTTCAACGGCCTGACGATGCGCAATGTCCAACACCTGAAGTCGCGGATTATGGCGTTGGCCGAAACCATCGGACCGTCGCCGCGATGGCACATTCTGACCGCTACGCCGACCCAGGCGTTGCGGGACCTGGTGCCGAGAGCTGAACCGGTCACGGGAAAGTCCAAGTGCGGTGACGTGCAGGTGAAGTTCCTGCCGCCGGTGGAGCCAAAGGAACGCGGTGACGTGTTGTCCCAAGCTGTGGACGATGCGTTGGCCTCCGAAGCTCGCAAAGTGCTGCTGGTGCTCAACTCGGCAGCTGCGGCTCATCGGTTGTTCGAGGATATCCGGGGAGAACAGCCAGTGCTGCCGGTGGATCTCCAACGTCGTTTTGGGAGAGTGCCGTGGGGTACATTGCAGCGCTGGATGAGTGACGAGAGTATCGTTGCCGAAACAATCTCGAACATCGCCGCGTGGATCAATCAAAGCGATTCCTATACCCTCGCTGACCTGAGCGCCGGAGACCGGGTGGGCGTCGCCACCGATGTTTTGATGGAAAAGAGCACCCGCTTTCTCCACAAGATCGCACGGCAGATCAAGGATGCCGCCTACGCGGCCGGACGGGAGGCCTCCGGCTCGGGATTCCTGCGCCAGGTGCGCAAATGCTTAACGGGCCAAGATGCACGCGCCCTATGGCGCGAAGTGCAGGACGAGTTGTCGCCCGGCGCCGATCCCAACGTCGTCAAGGAGGCCCTCAATGTTTATCTGACGAAAATCGGCGACGCGCTGGCCCAGGTATGGCGTGATGAAACACTGACGGTTGCGGCGCCTGACTTCGCCGTCCTGACGGCTTCGTTGAAGGCAACCGGACTGCCTGTCATGATCGCCGACGGACTCTCCCGCTATCTGTGCTACAGCGTCGAGTTGGACGAAGAGCAGACGCGGCAGGTACGCAAATCCCCGACGGCGCTGAACAGGCGTCCGGTGGCCCTGCGCTGGCTGGAAGAGAAGTGGTTGATCGAAGATGCGGCGCAACGCCAGGCGTTGGCCCGACGGCTCGAAGCGGCGCTGGAAGATGGCACGCTTGAGGTGGAAACCCGGCACATCGCTGTCTGGGGAGAGAGCGGTGTGCCGGCCGTCATCTACACCGGCCAGATGTCGCGCCGTGACCGCGAAGGACTAATCGAGGCTTTTGAAGAGATGGAACGAGCCGTGTTGGTTTCCACACCAGCCGTTGAAGTTGGTGTGGATTTTAAAGCCGATCTGCTCATCACCGAGGAATGTGACGGCAACGGCTTCCTGCAGCGCTTTGGGCGCGTAGGCCGTACCGGCGAGGGCCGTGCCGAAGTGCGGGCATTGGTGCGGGAAGGCGAAACCTGGGCCCGCCTGCAGCGTCGCCACCAGGCCCAGATGAGCCGCGAGGGCTTCTCGCAAATGATCATCGACCCCGATGCACCAACTGACCCGGATCGCAGTCTCTTCCCCGATCGCATCTACGCCGCCGCTTCAATCTACCAGGACGCCACGCACTGCTTGATCAACCGGCAGGTGGGACGCGTGGGCCAGCGGCTGAACGCGGTGATGTTCGCCGATCCCGAGGTCGGCGCACTGGCCCACCAGATGGAGGAGGCGGACGTGCCCTTCGCCTACGGGCTGCGCGGCACGCTGCCGAGGGTCTCGTTGCTCGGCGGCGGGAGCGGAAGTCCCTTCTACGTGCTGAGCAAGGTACCTAACGAGGGATTGGTACCTTCCCCATCTCCGTTTGAGATGGCCCAGGCGCAGATAGGCTACACGCGCTTTCTCTACACCAAGAGGCGCTGGGATATAAGCGTGGATTGGCCCCGCACACTGGCCGCCAGCCGGGCGATGTTCTATTGGCTGGATGGGCGCTGGCAGATCGCTACCGGCTATGGCGTGGCGAAGACGTTCATGCACGGTGGCGAGGTGGTCGATCACTTCCAGGGCAACGTAACTGCTATGCGCCAACAACTGGCCGAGGTACGAAATCCGCACGTCCAGGAGATCCTGCGCCTGGGAGAAGCATTGAACCTGTACAATGCACCGCAGGCCCGCTATATTCTGGGCCAGGGGGACGTTTTTCTGAAGCGCGTGGAGCGCGAGGGTAGGGTGAAGACGGCGGTACAAGATCGTCTGGGCAGTCCGTTGCTCCTGTCCGACCAGCTTTGGCTCTACCTGGGCGGAGATACCAACGAGGCCTGGAAGCGGCTCCAGGCGGAGGGAGTGGACGACTTGAGCGAGGTGCACTATCCCGACCGCGAGGAAGAAGCGTTGGTGCTGCTCGACGAGGTAGCCGGGGGCTGCTTTCACGTCTACGAAAGGTTGGTGCAGGATGCTAATTGAACGTTACCGGGATGCGCTGGGCAAATCGAACCACGGCGGCCAATCGCTCTATGATCATATCTTCTGGAGCGTGGACGCTGCCTTCCGCGTCGCACAGCTGGCCGGCGTGAGCGAGGGAGCGCAACTAGATGTGATGCTAACCGCCACCGCCACTCACGACGTGGGCAAACTCGATCCCGACTTCCAGGCGATGCTGGAAGCGTCGCGGGACGGGCGCGATCTGCCTGCGAAGCGGGTCAAGCACGAGGCCCGCACCTTCGACTACGAGCACCGCGATCTGGTCGAGAGTGATCTGCCGGCGCTGCGGGACGAGATCCGCGCCGTCACCGGCTACGCCGTCGACCTGGACAGCGTGCTCGCCCGGCTGGACGACGTGTGGGCCGGCGCGGTGACTCATCACGGGCTCTTCTACCTCTCCTTCGAGGATTGGGGAGAGGGCGCTCAACCGCTTATTCGCCGGTACTGGGCCAGCGTCTATCCCAACGAGGTGCGGCGCATTACACTGGTGGACCTGCTGGTGGATTACCATCCCATCGGCGGGCTGGTGATGTTGGGCGACCTGATGGCCAGTTACGCCTTTGAACAGAAGCGTGACCTGGCGTGGGCCTTCGCTGGGGTGGAGACGCTGCCGCAGGTCTTTGAGCGGCTGCTGGGTGTGGCGGAGGATTTGGAGGAGGAGATCGGCGCGTACGATCCGCGCAGCTACGGGCTAGGGGAGTTGCTGAAGCTGCTGGCGAGTGGGATTTGAGATGCGCGGTTGGGAACAGTGGACCCAGAAAGTCAAGATGATGGTTGGAACACCGCGATATAGCAACAACCGGCCTCACTCTGTTGGCGACGATGTGGAACGGGCAGCCTGGTGGCCACGCTCGGTCAACTCCTGGATTAACGTGTCGTCGGAGAGTACCTCACCCGTCGCAGCGTCCACGTCCACTGCGCCGATCTGGCCCACCACGCCCCGCTCGGGTGAGGTGAGCAGCACCGGCACGCGCCAGAGGGTGCGCTCGCCGATGACCAGCGCGGGTTCGCCGCCCAGCAGGAGGTTGCCGACCTCGCTCACCAGCCAGCCGGTAGCCTTGCGCCGGGCCGAGGCCGCGTCCACGTCGATGGTCGCGTGGACGGTGATCGTCACGTCGAGACGGCGGCTTACTGTCAGGCCGGGTCCGTCTACGATGATTTGGGGGGAGGGTTTTGAACTCATTTCCCTGTTATGATACCATCGTTTCTTAAATCGGTCAATTCCAGTCATATTCGTTGTAGTGTTCCGCAGAGGTTAATCACTCAGAAGGAGTTTATGATGACGAAGAAAGAACAAGTGCACCTGGTACACACTATCGAAACCCTGCTTCACGATTGGAACCTCGACGCCCACGTCGCGCCGAGCGAGATCGCCCAGCACGTGCTCGATGGCTCCGCCTACTGGACCACGGACTTGCCCGACGGGACGACGCTGGCCCTGGTGCGGCTCTACTCGCCCGTGGTACAGCGGCGGGAGGTCTTTCTGGGCAACGTGCTGCTCAACGACTTTCTCTTCAAGGCGCTGCCCCGGACTGTGGCGCGGGGCAGCCTGGGCGAGGCAGCCCCGCTGCTCAACGACCTGGAGAACGCCTACGTCCTCTGGCGCGGCGATGGCGACCCTTCGACAGACTCAGGGCAGGCTCTGGAGGCGCTGCGGGTGGCCTACCGCGAGGAGGTGCTGGATGCCCTACCCGACCTCTACTTCGGCGAGGAGGACGTCGAGCGAGGGATCCACGGCGACGTGCGCGGTATGCTCACCTTCTATAAATGCAACATTGAGCCTTTCCCCACCTTCATCGTGCCACAGGCCTATCTGGGCCGCTTACTGACCGTGGTGGGCGAATGGATTAGAACTGTGGTCGGTGAAGAAGGAGACGAGGCGCTGGCTTCCGCCGCCCGAATTCCTGTAGATAGAGCCGCCTCGTGGCGCATCAACGTGCTGCTCTCACTGCTCTCTTTCTTCTACTGCCGAGACGGGCGCGAGATGCAGAGCTTTTACACCTTCCTCACCCAATCGATTGAAGATGGTCGCTTCCCGGAGGACGCGATCAAGGCCGGGTTCGCGGTGGCCGAGGACGAAGCATTCACCAAGAAAATCTTTAACAAGCGAAAGTCTGGGGACGCGCTGGATTTTGAAGCCCTGGTCCAAGCCGTCGAGGCCATACTGCAAGAGGCGGATGCAGCCATCGCCGAGCATCGCCCCGCCGACGTATCGCCCTATCTGGGGATGGAGAAGATGCTTCCCTGGAAGCCTGAGACGTTTGTGGATCGATTGCTGGACGATGTCCAATTGGGGCATAGGGTGGCGGCTGTCGAGGCCGATGTATCTTTCTCCAAGGGGCTGGCC
>DSAR01000194.1 GCA_011046405.1 Chloroflexota bacterium
CAAGGGGATACCGCGTGCCCGGGCCTCCTCGACGATGGGGATGTCCAGCGGCACCCCACCGCTGAGGCACAGGAGATCCGCCCCGTCCAGGAGACTCAGCGGGTGCTCGCCCAGGACGTAACGAAGCGGCACGTCCGCCGGTACGTCCGCCAATTCGTCCAGCGTCCCAGCCAACTCGTCCGGATCGCGCAAATCGGAGACGGTGACCCGGGCGCCCTCTCGCGCCAGGAAACGGGCCAGCGCCTTGCCCTGCCGCGCCAGACCTAAAATGATAACGTGCGAACCGCGCATCTTAAACGGTGAATCAGTCTGTGATATCAAAGGTTTAGCTGCCCTGCTCCCCGACCCCTAACCAGAAGTGATTCGGCAAAACGGTCCGCCCCGACCGCACCTCCACGCCCCCCATCTCACACTTCGATTGGCCGTTTCCTTTCCCCTTCCCGTTGCCATTTCCATCGAGGGCGCTGGGATGGACGAAACACAACGTCGGGGCCTGGCCGTACTTGCGCTCGTAATGGGCAGCCGCTCGCATCACTTTGTCCTCCAATTCCTTGTTCGCATCGTCGTCAAACCACAATAGTCCAGTTTTCATTGTTCACTTCCTTCCTTAATTCCACAAGGCCAGGGCCACGCCCGCCATCACCGCCAGCACCTCGACCAGCCAGAAGCGCTGCACGACCTGCGTCTCTGACCAACCCAAAAGCTCGAAATGATGGTGTAAGGGACTCATCTTGAACAAACGTCGTCCCTGACCATACTTGCGCTTGGTGTACTTGAAATATAAAATCTGCAAGAGGACGGAAACCGTCTCGGCCACCGGGATCAGGGCTACCACCGGCAACAACAACCACTGCCCGGTCATCAACGCCACGGTGCCCAGCGTCGCGCCCAGGGCCAGGCTGCCTGTATCCCCCATGAACAGCTGGGCCGGATGGGCATTGTACCACAAGAAGGCAAAACAGGCCCCCACGATGGTAAAACAAAATTGTACCAGATACTCCTGGCCCTGCAACAAGGCGATCACCCCGTAACCGACGAAGGCCCCGGCGACCACGGTTCCCGCCAGGCCATCCAGGCCATCGGTCAGGTTCACCGCGTTGGCCGACGAAAGGATCACGAAGGCGGCAATAGGCGTCCAGGCCCATCCCAGGTCGATCGACCGGTGAAAACTCGGCACATCCACCTGCCCCGCAAACTGCATCGGCAGAAGCTGCATAATCACCGCCACCACCAACGTGAGAGGGATTTCCCACATCAGTTTTCGCCGCCCCGAAAGCCCCTCGCCGCGCCGCACCCCGCGCACGCCGGCGATGTCGTCGACAGCGCCGATGATGGCATAGGCCAGCATCACGCCCAGCGGGATCAGGATCGAGCGCCCGACCGGCGTCTGACTTATCAGGTTGTAAATGTTGAGCACCAGGGTAATCAGGAGCACCGGCACGACGATCATCAACCCCCCCATCGTCGGCGTCCCGAACTTGGTCTGATGTCCCCGGGGGCCATCGATGCGAATCCGTTTGCCAATTCGATAATGTCTTAAAATGCGAATCAAAAGCGGGCCCCATACCACGGCCAGAACGAAAGAAACGCTCGCCAGAATCAGTGCAAAATCCATCAAACCCTCACCAGTGCGTTGACGATCTCTTCCATCTGCATCTCACGGGATCCTTTGACCAATATCACGTCGTCGCCCGTCACGAGCTTCGAGAGAATGGCAACCGCCTCGGCACATCCCTCGACGAGGAAGACCCGGTCGCTGGGCATACCCCACCGAATGGCCGTCTCGCCGATGATGCGCCCCCGGGATCCTATAGCGATGAGTACGTCGGCAACCTCCAGGGCCCGCATCCCCACTTTCTCGTGACCCTCCCGTTCGTACGTCCCTAGTTCAAGCATATCGCCCAGGACGGCGAACTTGCGGCCGTCCAATTCCTCCAACAGATTGAGCGCGGCGATGGTCGAGGAAGGACTGGCGTTATAGGTGTCGTCCAGGATGATCGAGCCCGCCGGCCCTGGCACCGCCACCAGCCGCAGTTGCGCCGATGGCCTCCGCAGCCCCTCGATGATCTCCTGCCAGTTCATCCCTTCCACCAACCCCACGGCCGACGCGCGCAACGCCGTGTGGACAGAATGTCGTCCCAGGAGCGGGATCTTGACGTGCAGCACCTCGTCCTGGTAATGCATCTTGAAACGGATCCCTTCCAGCCCCAAACCCTCGATTTCATCGGCCCACAAATCCGCCTCGGGCGAAAGGCCATAGTAGAACACCCGCGCGTCGGTCGCGTGGGCCATCTGACGCACCGGCTCGTCGTCGTAGTTGAGAATCGCCACCCCCTCTGGCGCCGGCGGCAGCGCCTCGATCAGCTCTGTCTTGGCAGCCACGATCCGCTCGAAAGAACCGGCCCGCTCTATATGCACCGGCCGGACGATGGTCACCACCCCCACGTGGGGCCGCGCGATCCGGGCCAGGTCAGCGATCTCGCCCACGTCGTACATCCCCATCTCCAGCACGACCCGTTCGTGCGCGCCGGTCAGGTGCAACAACGTCAGTGGGAGGCCGATCTCGTTGTTGTAGCTGGCCTCGCTCTTGAGCGTTTGGTAGCGATTGGTCAGGACCGCCGCCGCCAACTCCTTCGTCGTCGTCTTCCCCACGCTGCCGGTGATGCCGATCACGCGCAAGTGACACCCCTCCCCGGTGAACCTGTTGCGCCAAAAGGTCGCCAGCTGTTG
Organism: Chloroflexota bacterium; assembly: GCA_011046405.1. GTDB lineage: Bacteria > Chloroflexota > Anaerolineae > B4-G1 > B4-G1 > DSAR01. The sequence goes on from DSAR01000194.1 coordinate 2,731, forward strand.
CAAGCTCTCCAGGCTGCTCGCCACCCGCAACACGAGCGGGAGCTGAATCCCTGTGTCGTCCAACGCCGACACGGTGTTCGCGTCGGTCAAATCAAGTGTGAGCGCGGCCTCAACGTCCACATCCCGCTCGACGACGGCCGCTATCGCACCTCGCGAGAAAGCGTCGGTGACGTAATCGTGGCCGTCGGCTCGCTCGCCCGGAAAGGCGAAGAACAACGCCCCCGGCGCGGCTTCCCGCGAGTCAAGCACAGAACGCGAGATCGGCTGGCCTGCCAAACTCGCTACCCTGCAAGCGCTCAAGCCCTCCAACACGTCCGCCAGGGTCAAGGCGTCAGCCGCAGCCACTTTCATTCCCCCACAACCTCCGCAATGCCCATGCCATCAGGCGCGCCATCAGGCGCGCCATCAGGCGCAATTCCCAGGATCACGAAGAGTCGCTTGGCCACGCGGGCAAAGGTCGGCGCGGCCGTATCGGTCCCCCAGGTCGAACTCTGTGGACGATCCAGTTTGACCAGCACGACAATCTGCGGATCGGACACCGGCCCAAACCCGACGAAGGAAGCGATGGTCGCGCGCGGGTCGTATCCGCCGGGAATCGGAATCTGGGACGTTCCGGTCTTACCCGCGATACGATACCCCTCGACCTGGGCCTGCTTGACCTTCTCCGCGATCGTCCGTTCCATCATCTCGGTGACGACGTGTGCCGTTTCCGGGGAGATGACTTGCTCCTCAACAATCGGACGAAAGCGGGAGATCGCTCCATCAGGCGCGATTCGTTCGGCCACGATGTGTGGGCGCAATCGGGTGCCATCATTGGCCACTGTCGCCACCGCCACGATCATCTGAAGCGGCGTCACCGCCAACCCCTGCCCGAAGGCGTTCGTTCCCAGGTTCGAATCGTGCCAACGCTCGAAATCCTTCGGCAACCAAAGTTGGCCTCTCGCTTCCCCCGCCAGGTCGATGCCGCTCGGTTTTCCCATCCCAAACGCCAGGACGTACCGGTAAAACAGATCCGGCCCCATCTGCGAACTGAGCCAAGACGCCCCCACGTTCAACGAGTGAATCAGGATATCAGATACCTCCCGTTCCTGGGGTGGCTGGGGTATGGCGTTCTTGATCAACGCCCCGCCGACCTCGATCCACCCCTGGTCGTGATACGTCGTCTCCGGCGCGACGATCCCGGCGTCCAGCGCCGCAGCGACCGTCACCACCTTGAATACCGAGCCAGGTTCGTACTGCTTGCTGACAGCCGGGTCCTCGAAAGGAGGTGGATTCTGATTGTAAAAATCACCGTAGCGGCCCGGGTTGTAATTGGGCAGGCTGGCCAACGCCAACACCTCGAACGTACGTGGGTCCATCACGATGATCGTCCCGCCGGTGGCCTGGTACTCATAGATGGCCCGCAGCAACTCTTCCTCAACCATCGCCTGCACCGAGCGATCGAGCGTGAGACGCAATTCGGCGCCCGGTTGTGGCAAGAACACCGGCGCCACCGTCCAAGGCACCTGCTCACTCGCCAGATCGACCGGCCCCTCGCGCGCCACCGTCACCGGTTGGAGCAACACATCGTGGAAACCCTCCAAACCGTAGAACCCCCGCCCTTCGCTATTGCAGAATCCGATCACGTGGGAAGCCAATCGCCCCTCTGGGTATTCCCGAATCCACAAAGGCCTGACGGTAATCCCAGGTAAGCCCAACGCCGCGACCTCTTCCCCCACCGCCTTCGATACCGGCGAGAGAACGGGCACCCACAACCGGTCGCTATCCAGCATCCGCTCGATGTGAAGCGAGGGAATGTGTAACAGCGGTTCCAGCGCCTTTGCGACGGTGGATGGATCGACGACGTAGGCTGGCGAGGCTTCGATAGCGTATTTCACGCTATTGCCTGCCAGTAGATGACCGTTCCGGTCACGGATCAGGCCCCGGGGCTGCTTGACCATCGCGATGGGCCGTTCCCGGATCTCCCGTGCCCATGCCACGTAAAACTGATGATCCGCGACCTGCACCTGCGCCAACTGGGCCACGATCAGTAACACGCAGCCAATCAGCAGCGTCCCAAGCAGTTGCAGTCGTCGTCGTGGTCCTTCGGCCATCGAAACACACTCCCAAAAACGTTACGCAGCGCCACAAGTAGAAATCACGTATCTACTCACCTTGCGCCCGCCGGATCACAATCCGGAAGCCGGATCGTAAATCCGGCCACTTGTAGGAAACGTGTTAGCTTCCGTCACCACCCAGCCAATAGCCCACGCGCCACCGGCGCGCGCCATCGGCGCGGATTGTAATTCGCTCTGCACATATAGGCTGAGCAGTTACGAAATCACAGAGAACGTCTCATAAATGAATCTCAGCGCCCCGTCGTCGAGAAAAACGTCACCTCCTCGGCGGGCGTGAATCCCATCTCGAGCGCGCGTTCTCTCAACGCCTCCACAGATCCCTCCCGGGCGATCTCGATCTCCAGTTGCTGATTTTCCCGCTGCAACTGGAACAACTCGGCTTGCAATTGCTGGATGTGACGCCCTCGGGCCGCGGTCCGGCTGATCAACATCAGGTAAAGAACCGCCACCAGGGTCAAACTCAATACGATCACGGCCGCATAGTTCAGCGTGCGCCGGTTCATCTCGAAGCGGCCCCGTTTGACTCCGTGTGTCACCCACGCCATAAAATTCGACATAATCAAATCCGTTCCGCAATTCGCAATCGGGCCGACCTCGACCGGGGATTCCTCACTCTCTCTTCATCCGTCGGCCCTATCGGTTTGCGTGTCGACACCCGCAACGTCGCCCGGTGCTCACACATACACATCGGTATCTCGGGCGGGCAGATGCAATCCCGGCTTTCGCGCCGCATAAAGCGCTTGACCAGTCGATCTTCCAGAGAGTGGAAACTGATCACGAGCAACCGCCCTCCCGGTTTCAAAATCTCCACCGCCTGGGGCAATGCCGTCTCGATCTCGCCCAATTCATCGTTGACGGCGATCCGCAATGCCTGGAACGTGCGAGTAGCCGGGTGAATGCGATCGCCACGGGGCCCGCGCCCCACAGCCTGCTCGATCACCTCGGTCAGCACCCGCGTCGTATAAAGAGGACGGGCTGCCTCTATCGCCTCGGCGATTCGACGCGCCCGTTTCTCTTCACCATACTTGCGAAGAAGTGTCGCCAGTTCCTCAGCCGGGAGTTCGTTGACCAACGTCTCGGCCGTCGCCCCCCACCCGGTCGAGTCGAAACGCATGTCGAGCGGGCCGTCTCGCATCAAGGCAAATCCCCGGTCGGGATCGGCCAGTTGGAGGGACGAAAGCCCCAGATCGAACAGGACGCCGTCCACCGGGACGAAATCGTTGGCCCGCGCCACCTCGGCTATGCGGCCAAAGGAACTGTGAACGAGGACGAAACGACCCTCCCCGTGGGAGATCAGCCTGGACCGCGCCAGTTCCAGCGCTGCCTGATCCCGATCGAAACCCATCAAGCGCCCGTCAGGCGCCGAGGCCGTCAATATCCCATCTGCGTGCCCCCCACCACCCACCGTTGC
>DSAR01000448.1 GCA_011046405.1 Chloroflexota bacterium
CAAGAGCAGCGGGACGTTGGTCACCACGTGGCGCAGGCGCACGCGGCGTTGGGGAATGTCCTGCAAGTCGTGCTCGTCGTTGTCCGAAGTATTTTGGGATGAGGTTTGGGTCTCCCGGAGCTTGGAGAGGTCCGCCCGGGGGTTCAGGAGGCGGCCGATGAGGCCGATGAGGTCACGGATATCGACGCTCATTCTGCTTCTCCATTCTCTGCCGTGCGGAGACGGGGGTCGATCACGCGGTAGAGGAGGTCGGCCAGGAAGTTGATCAGCAGGAAGGTCACCCCCAGGGCCAGGGCCAGGACGGCGACGATTTTCACGTCGCGGTCGAAGATGGCATTGAGCATGGTGACGCCGATGCCGGGCCAGGTGAAGAAAATCTCCACCACTGGCAGGCTGCCCAGGGCGAAGCGGAGCGAGACGACGATGGCGGTGAAAATACTGACGCCGGCGTTGCGCAGCGTGTGGCGCCAGAAGACGACGCGGGGCGTCAGCCCCTTGGACCGGGCGGTGCGGATGAAGTCGCGGTGAAGAATCTCGGAGATGTTGACGAAGGTGACGCGGGTGATGTGCGCTAGGGGCCGGGCGGCCAGGACTAGCGCCGGGGCGATCACCTGGGGCAGCAGGCTTTGGGTGCGATGGACGCTCATGCCGTAGACCGGGAAAAGCCCCATCCCAGTGCGCTGGTAGAACTTGATGTCGGCGACCTGGAAGAGCAGTGCCAGGAAGAAGCTGGGGATGGAGACGCCGAGCACCGTCAGGGTGAGGGTGGAGAGCGCGAGGGCCGAGTGACTGCGCAGGGCGGCCAATCCCCCGGCACAGACGCCGATCACGGCGGCGAACCCAATGGCGACGAGCAACAGCGAAGCACTGCGAATGAAGGCGCCCGTAACCATTTCAGTGACCGGCACCGTGCTCCGCCGGGTGACGCCCTCGACGACGTAGCCCAGGTTGCCCTGGAAGAGATCGCCGAAGAAGCCGAAGGTCTCCTCCAGGGCCGGGACGGCCAGATCCAGCGCGCTGCGGCTGCGCCCCGGGGCAGCGGTCGAGTTGGGCGTCAGCCGCATGCCGAGGATGCAGAAGTAGACGATGGCGAAACCGACGGCGGCGATGAAGAGCAAGCGCCGGGCGACGAACAGCAGGCCCTCGGATAGGATTTTGGGCAAGGCCTCGGGTAGGGCCTCGGGTAGGGCCTCGGGTGATTCGTCGGGCTCACCGAACTCACGCTGCTCGGCCCGCCTAAAGGCCCGTTCTTCAGATCTCGATCGCATCCGTGGGAACGTTCCGTAGGTCAGGCCGCGCCACAACGCCTCGACCGGGCCGAAGTGGTAGCGGGAAAGCCACCAGTTGCTCAGGCTGACCTGGGCCTGGAAGGTCACCAGGGTCAGGACGAGGGTGATCGCCGGACCAAGTTGACCATACAACCCCAGGCCGTAGCCGTAGAAGAGTAACGTGAACAGGACGGAGTGGGTCAGGTAGTTGGTCAGGGCCATGCGCCCGACCGGGGCCAGGGGCGCCAGGCGCCGCCGCCAGGTCTTGTGCTGGTAGAGCAGGGGGATGGCCGAAAGGTAGGCCAGGCTCAGGGCTGATCCAGCGATGGTCCAGGCGCCGCGCCCCGCCAGATCATGGTAGGCGGGCGGGATGCGCCCAGGCGAGACGGTGACGGTGATGAAGATCAAGTTAAAGACGAGGCCGACGGCGAACCCGCCCCACATCAGCCGGTGGAAGAAGGGCAGGTGTTGGGCTGGGTCGTGGAGCAACTTGCGACGGCCGACGTACAGGCCCAGCAGGAACATCCCCAGGACGTGGGGGCCCCAGTAGATGATGTTGGTGTAGCTGGAGATGACTGAGCGGAAACGATATACAGTGACTTCCAGATAACTGCCTGCCACCAGGACGTTCTCGCGGTGGCCGGTCATCATCGCCTGGCGAAAGGGCTCGGTCATTTCAGCATAGGCCTCGCGGAACGCTGCCGCCGGGCCAGGCGTGCTGACCAGCACGGGGATCAGGATGCAGACGACGGCCGCGACCAGCAGCGCTTTCTCAGGCCAGTGGCGGAAGAGCAGCAGGAGCAGGCCCAGCACGGCGTAGGAGACGAGGATGTCGCCATCCCAGATGAGAATAGCGTGGGTCAGGCCGATGAACAGCAGGACGAGCAGGCGGCGCACGTAGTGTGGGACGAAGCGCGCGCCTCGCCAGGCCGCGCGTTCCATCTGGATCGCCATTCCCCACCCGAAGAGGAAGGAGAAGAGGGTGTAGAACTTGGCCTGGGCGACGAACTTGATCAGGATGACGGCGGCCCGGTGCACCGCGCTCATCTGCTCGAGGGGGGTGTAGAGATAGCCGGAGAAATTCAGCATATTGAAAAGCAGGATGCCGAGCACGGCGAAACCCCGCAGGACGTCGACGACTTCGATGCGCCGGTCAGGGCGCACGGGCTGCATCTGGACTTGATCGCTGTGCAAGAATCTCATCGGTTAGGCCCTATGCTTGATTCTGGGTAACTGCTGCTCAGGCCAGTCCCTTGCTGCGATGGAGAGTGGGGGCCCCCGCCCATCTGCTGCAAACGGGCACTAGCCTGAGCAGTTACGATTCTGGATGTATTGCTGAAAAGTGTCCGTTGGATTTGCCTTTTAAACACGCCATGAGGTATATCGTCAATGAGTCGGTCTGGTTCATTGATGGGCATCGTTTAGCGGCAATTCGCGTGGATTATAATGCCCGGTAGAGATTTAGGCAAATTATCTTCCGTTAAAAAAAATGAGGTCGCCATCTTTCTTGACCTGGAGCGCAGAGATGTTATACTGGCAAAATCAAATCTGGCGTATCTTCTCACTAAAGCGGGGTAAACCGATGACGTGGGCGGACGTCGTTTGCCCGCAGCGTCTTGCTGGCATCCAGATCGTCAAGATGGTTGGCGCTCCCCGAGGTGTTGAAGGATACGTTTGTCGAAGTTGAAAGGTAAAGGATGCGCTTATATCATTTGAATTGTGGGACGATGTATCCCTATTATCTCCGGAGACGGGGGATTATCTACTGCTTGCTGGTCGAGACGAACGATGGTCTCCTATTGGTCGATACCGGAATCGGCGCCAAAGACTACACGACGCCCACCTGGTTTATGCACCTGTTTACGCAATTGGTGCGGATGCCGTGTGATGTGGCAGAGACGGCGGCCAATCAGGTTATTCGATTAGGGTATCAGGTGGCAGATGTGAGACACATTGTCATGACACACTTGCACCTGGACCACGCCAGCGGGTTGTCGGATTTTCCCGACGCCAAGGTGCACATCTCCCGGCCGGAGTACGAGGTTGCCATGGGGCGGTGGGTGCTGATGCCTAGAGGCTACATCGCAGACCATTGGTCTCATGGCCCTGACTGGATCATTCACGAAGGGGAACCGGAGACGTGGTTTGGTTTCGACAGTTTCCGGGTGCAGGAGGGATTGCGGCCCGAGGTCCTGATGATCCCGCTGCCGGGCCATACCTCGGGCCACTGTGGCGTGGCGATCAAGACACCTAATGCCTGGTGGCTTCATTGTGGGGATGCAGTATCCCGTTTTTATCCGTCAGCCGATCCCTACTGTCTGTCGGATGGGTCGCCTAATTGGCTTGTGCGCCAATTGATTGGCGAGCACGTCCCTCGCTTGAGGGCGTTGATCCGCGAGCACGGCGACGAGGTCAAGATCATCGGCGCCCACGACTCGCACAGCCTGGCGAGGTACCAACGGATCGGGAGACAAGGGGCCCGGATTGGTTAGTTCGGGCTATTCAACTTCGTCCTTGAGCTCTTCTTGCAACACTTGCAGCGGCAAATAGCCCGCTGCCGTCGTCTATACTTTGAACGGGCGTAATTACTCAGCCTGCTGCCCGTGTGCAGCGGATGGGCGGGGGTTTGGGGTGTGTGGCGGTCGCGAAGCGACCGCCACACACCCCAAACCCCCATTCTCCGGCACAGCAAAGGGCTGGTCTGAGTAGTTACGAACGGGCTAAATTTGAACTTTTAGCCTGATGAGTGGTTATTGCCTCTATCCAAGAACAGCTTATGGTAGTGGGCTTACGCAAAGGTCTTGAACGTAGAAAGGGCTCTTTAGTTTGCGCTGGGCAGGGTAAAGGCGAAGGTGCTGCCCACACCGATCTCGCTCTCGATGTGGACCTGGCCGCCTAACTTCTCCACGATGTAGCGGGCGATGGACAACCCCAGGCCGTGCCCGGCGATGTGCCGGATCTGTTCCAGACGTATGAAGGGGGTGAAGAGTTGGGTTTGTTCTTCGCGGGTGAGCCCCTGGCCGTTGTCCTGGACCCAGAAGCGGGCGTGGCCGTTCTCCAGGGTCTCGCCCCCTACCTTGATCCGGGGCGGTCGTCCGCCGTACTTGATGGCGTTGCTGAGGTAGTTGGTCCACACCTCCTCGACCCAGGTCGCGTGTCCCAGGGCCGGCGGCCATTCGTCGGGCAGCACGATCTCCGCTTGGCTTTCCTCGATGAAGGGGATCAGTCGCTGGAGAGCTTCCTCTACCAGGCTGGCCATGTCCAGCGGTTTCACCTCGATGGCCTGTTGCCGGACCGTGCACAGTAACAGCAGTCCTTCGATGATCTTGCACATCTTGTCGCCGCTTTGGGTGATGGCCTGGAGGTGCCTCCCGCAGAATCCGCGTCACCTTACTCCGCACCACACCCCGGGCGGCCAACATCGCGCTGATGACGCTGGACAGGATGACCATGATCAGGATGGCCAGGGTCGTGATCCAGTCGAAAGTCAGGCGCGTGGGCGTTTGGCTCATCATATTGTTGCTGACGTAAAAGACGTAGCCCAACAAAGTCCCGGCTGTGACGCCTGCCAGCGAGGCGCTGACCGTCATCATCACCGATTCCAGGGCGAAGGCGCCGACGAGGTGTCGCCGCCGCATGCCGATGGCCTTGAGCATACCGATCTCCAGCCGGCGCACGTAGACGGCCACGTAGACGACGGCGAAGACGCCGAAAATACAGGTGACGAACGAGAGAGCGGTCATCACCAGCATCAATATGCGCATCGTGCGCATCGACTGCTCGGTGGTGCGGACGTCCTCGGCGGTCGAGCTGATCCACAGGTCGCTGCGATCGGCGAAGAGTTTGCGCAGGTTGGCGACGACTGCTTCATCGTCGGCGGCCCCGGTGCTGGATGCCATGACCTGCGTGATGATGGGCTGGTCTCGCTCCATAGGTGAGCAGACGCCCGTGGGGCAAACGTTGTGCCTGACAGGATCGTGAGTCAGGCGGATGAATGTATCCAGGGAGACGAGACCTGGTGAAAGACCCCAACGGACGTAGTTCTCGTTGCGCGAGATCTCGCGGAAACCGGGCAGTTTTTCCAGGAGACCGAGCACGCGCATGTCGATGACGTGATCCTTGCCCTCTCCTGACACACGGATGACGTCCCCGACCTGGATATCCATGTACTGGGCATATCCGGCGCTCAGGATGATGGTATCTGGCTCGTTCAGAACCCGATCGAAGATTTCGGGGCCGCTACCCGGCCCGTATTCCGTCAGATCCTCGTAGACGATATTGTTCAGGGAGCCGGTCAGTCCCCGTATTTGCAAGCCCACCTCTCGCAATACGACCTTGTTGCTCGCTTCAGATCGGTATTCCTTGGTCAATCCAACGCATCGCTCGATACCCGATATGGATTGCACGTCATTCAGGACGTCAGGATATAAATTTTCCTCCTCCTTCTGTGCGAACATATACCATCCCCATTGGGAGATCCGGACCACTATGGGCGCGCCGTTGGAGAAACGGGCGTCAGTATCGAAGTTTTTCTGTTCCAGGGCGGTCATCGTGCCGAAGAAAGTGGGCAGTGTGGCGCTGAACACGACCATCAACGAGATAATGGTGTTACGCTGCTTGGCCCGCATCAGGTTGGGGCCAGCGAAGAAGGCCAGTTTCGGTATGATGAAGTGGCTGAGATAGATCAGAACGCGCTCGAAGGGGACGGTCAGGGCGTAGAAGAGTAGGCTGACGCCGATCACCAGCAGCGCCAGCCCGGTAAACAGGAAGGTGCTGATGAGAGACTGGTTGTCTTGCATGAAGAGATAGTTGACGCCGACGAATATCAACAGCCACATCACAGTCAGGACGAAACCGGCGACCAGGATGCGGAAATCGAATTTGCGCGTGCGTAACTTGGATAGATCCTCAATCTGGAGACTGTCGGCCGAGCCTGGGTTGATGGCATACCGGACCTTGGTCTTGGCTGCCTTGCGCGC
>DSAR01000389.1 GCA_011046405.1 Chloroflexota bacterium
ATCTGGTGTAAACTTCAGGTGTACGTCGGTCGTAGTGGGTGTTGCTAGGTCATTGTTAGGGATGAGGCGATGAGTACTTGGCGCGGGCGAACGATTGGTGGTTATCAGATCTCCGACGAGATTGGGCGAGGCGGTATGGCAGCGGTCTACCGGGCCTACCAGCCTCAGTTGGAGCGTTGGGTGGCTATCAAGATATTGGACGCTTCTGAGGCAAGCGGGCAGGAATTCCTGGCCCGCTTTCGTAGAGAGGCGCGGGCCATCGCCGCGCTGCGCCATCCGAATATCCTGACGATCTATGATTATGGCGAGGAACATGGCACGGCCTATATCGTGATGGAGTACGTCTCTGGCGGCACGCTCAAGTCCCGTCTGAGCGAGCAGGCAATGCCGTGGCCTGACGTGGCCGCGTTAGTGTTGCCGATAGGACAGGCGCTGGCTTATGCCCATTCAGAGGGTGTGGTGCATCGAGACGTCAAACCGGCCAACGTCCTCCTGGCGCGGCCCGATTGGGCGATGTTGGCCGATTTTGGCCTGGTCAAGCTGGTGGGGCATCAGAAAGGCATTACCCGCCCCGGTGTGACGATCGGAACGCCCGCCTACTTCTCTCCCGAACAGGCCGCTGGCGACGAGGTCGATCACCGCACCGATATTTATAGCTTTACTGTCTTATTGTACCAGTTGTTGACCGGACGTTTGCCTTTTGAGGCCGACTCGCCGGTCGAGTTGATGCTCAAACGATTGCACAGTTCGCCACCGTCTCCCCGATCTTTCAATCCAAGTCTTCCAAGTCAGTTGGAAACGATCATGATGCGCGGTTTGGCCCGACGTCCAGATATGCGTTACGCAACGATGACTGAATTTTTGAATGATCTCTCGCGAGTGCCTGGCGCGACCGGGCGCGTCGTCTCGTCGGGACAGCCAGCACCCTCTTCCGCCACGGCGCGCCTGGGATCCCTCTCTCCGGTTGTCGGCCCACGGCTGGTCATTGCCGGGACGGGGGCGGCACTGGCCTTGCCGATTCAGGGTGAGGTCTTGATCGGGCGGGCCGATGCTCGAAGTACGCCCCAACCCGACGTGGACCTGGAGTCCCACGGCGGCGCCCAGGCCGGCATATCGCGCCGGCACGCCAGGTTGTTGTACTACGAGGGCGGATGGATGTTGGAGGATTTACACAGTACCAATGGCACCTTCTTGAACAACGCGCCGGTTTCCCCTGATCAGCCAGTTCGTATTTCGACGGGAGATCTCATTCGCTTTGGCCAGGTGACGGTGATTTTCTATGAGGAATAAAATTTTATGTTGACGCCTGGTGAAATACTACAAGATCGTTACCGAATCGTATCTCTCTTGGGACAGGGGGGCATGGGGGCCGTATACCGGGCCTGGGATATGCGCCTCAGCGTTCCCGTCGCGCTTAAGGAGATGAGACCTCAACCTGGATTGAGTTCCCAGGTGTTGGATCAATTGCGCCAACAGTTCCGGCAAGAAGCGACCGTTTTAGCTCGACTGATTCACCCGCATCTCGTTCGGGTGACCGATTTTTTCGAGGAAGACGGAAACGCCTACCTGGTGATGGACTTCGTCGAGGGAGAGAACCTGGCCGAGATCATCAACCAGCAGGATACGTTGTCGGAGGAAAAAGTGCTGGCTTGGGGTGGGCAGTTGTTGAATGCGTTGGCCTATTGCCATAACCAGGGCATCATCCATCGAGACGTCAAACCTCAGAACGTCGTCATCCGGCCCGATGGCAGGGCGGTGTTGGTCGATTTTGGCCTGGTGAAGCTGTGGGACCCCAACGATCCCCGCACGCGGACGGCGATGCGCGGTATGGGCACGCCGGAATATGCCCCGCCCGAACAGTATGAGGCGGACGTGGGGCATACCGATCCTTGCAGCGACATCTACAGCGTGGGAGCGACCCTCTATCACGCTTTGGTGGGCCACGCGCCCCCCACTGCGACGCTGCGGATGGCGGCGCCAGAACGCTTTGTTCCAGTACGGGATATCAATCCACAAGTCAGTCAAAGCACAGAGCAAGTGGTTCTCAAGGCGCTCAAATTGCCTCGTTCTGAACGGTGGCAGAACGCCGCCGAGATGGCGTCGGCGTTAGGCATCGAGGGCGTATCGAAACCGAAGCGGGCCGAGTCTGTGGGGCAATCGGCTCCTCCACACGAGCGAACCCGGGTGTTGCCTGGCGCTCGTCCGCAGCCGGCGGCTGAGGTCAGCCGTCGCCGCGTGCCGGTGTGGATTTGGTTGCTGGGCGTCGGGGCGTTGTTTGCGATTCTGATGTGCGCCGGATCGATGTGGGGCTTCGGGAAATTGGCGCAATATGGGGAGTCGGTTCAGACGGCCACAGCCGAGGTCCAGGCGACCGGGGCGGCCCAGGCGACGGCGATCGCCCAGGCCAACGCGACGGCGACCGCTGACTCGAATGCGACAGCGACCGCCGAGTCGATTCAAGCGACGAGGGCCGCCCAGGCCCAGGCCAGCGCTACGCCTCGACCGGCCCAGGCCACGGCGACCGCTCAGGCCGAAGCCACGGCGTCTGCTTTGGCTGCCTGCTTGCATCGCTCGCTGTTGGCGCCGTCCGATTGGGAGGTCATCGTCTGCGATCCCTTCGACGACGACGACAACGACTGGTCCCTGGGCGAGTACGAGGGAGAGCGCGTCGTCGGATATCGCCAACTGGTCGATGGCAAGCTGCTGTGGGATGCAGAGGCGCTCTCTAGCGTCATCTGGTGGACCATCCCAGATCTGGTCGAGACCGACGATTTCTACCTCACGACCGAAGCCCGGCGGGTCACCGGGGCCGAGAACGCTCAACTGGGCGTCATATTCCGGCGGGCCGATGCGGATCATTATGGACTTTTCAAAATCCAGGATAGTAGCCAACACTTCAAATTCTCCACCCGGCATGAGGGGGAATGGCATACCGTCATGGATTGGGCCAAGACGTCGGCGATTCGGCCGGGCGAGTGGAACCGCTTGACCGTCCTGGGAGAGGGCGAGCGGTTTACCTTTTACATCAACGACCAGTACGTGGGAGAGGTTGACGAGAGTCGATTGTCAGAAGGTAGCGTGGGAATCTCTGTGGAACTCCTCGAAGAGGGAGACACGGTCATTTTAGAGTTCGACAATTTCGAACTGCGAGCGCCCTGAAAGCGAGTCAGCGAGTCAGCGAATCAGCGAGTCAGCGAATCAGCGAGTCAGCGAATCAGCGAGTCAGCGAGTCAGCGAATGGGCGACGCTGAGCGCGCGCTCGGCGCTTTCCTTTCTGGAGGTGATGGATGCTTGACGAGATCAAGATTGAACGCAATCCCGACGAAGAGCAGTTGGACGATTTGGGCGTGAGAGACTGGCCCATTTGGACCAAGGAGGTCTCCGAATTTCCCTGGGCGTACGACGCCAGCGAGACCTGTTACATCTTAGAAGGGCGCGTCATCGTCACGCCCGACGAGGGCGACCCGGTCGAGATCCAGAAAGGCGACCTGGCGACGTTCCCCAAAGGGATGGCCTGTACCTGGAAGGTCCTGGAACCTATCAGGAAACATTACACGTTCGAATGAGCAGCTCGCCCATTCGCTGACTCGCTGACTCGCTGACTCGCTGACTCGCTGACTCGCTGACTCGCTCATTTGCTCAGGATGGTGTCTTATGAAAACGATAGATCGCCGGTTATTGATTGTATTGCTCATTTTGGGTGTGCTGCTGATCGTGGTTGCGGGCGTCATATATTTTACGGGGGGGCGAGAGCAGACCCCAATGATGCCGGAGATCACGCCGCCCGCCTCCCTGGAAGAATTGGCGCAACAGTATCCTGAATTGTCGACCGTGCTGGACAATCCAGAGTTGGCTTCGGTGTACAAGGATTTCCTCATCGCCTACCAGGAGGGTGGGGAGGAGGCGGCGTTGGAACTGGCTCGCAAGCGGGACATGCTCACGCCGGACGGCGACGTGGCGGTCACGCTCGTGCTCGACACCGACGAGCACGGGCCGCTGGTGGCCCAATTGGAGGGGGTCGGGGTGACGGTCGTCAGCGCCTATCGGGACCGGGTCAACGTCGCCGTGCCGCTGGCCCTGATCGAGGCGCAACTCGAGCGCGACAATCCCGGCGCCGTTTTCGAGCACTTGACTGAATTGGAGCACGTCATCGGTGTGCAGTTGCCGGCGCCCCGCGTCAACGACGGCAGTGGGATCAAGGGTGAGGGTGTAGACGTCATCGGTGCTGGCGTGTGGCATCAGGCCGGGTTCACCGGAGCGGGGTTGCGCATCGGCGTCCTGGATCTGGGATTCGCCGGTTACGAGGCGCTGCTATCCACTGACCTGCCCGACAGTGTGGTGATGCAGACCTTCGGTTGGCACGATAGCGAAGAGTCCCACGGTACCGCCTGCGCCGAGATCGTGCACGAGGTCGCCCCGGAGGCAGCGCTTTTTTTTGCTTGGTATGACGGCAGCGACGCCGCGATGGGCGAGGCGGTCGATTGGTTGCTGGCGCAGGGGGTGCACATCATCTCCCATTCAGCCAGCGGAATCTCCGGGCCCCGGAATGGGACCGGTTGGGATGCCCGGCTGGTGGACGAGGTAGCCAGGCGGGGTGTCCTGTGGGTCAATTCCTCAGGCAACAAGGCCCTCGCTCACTACCGGGGCGTCTTCACCGACGAGGACGGCGACGGCATACACGAATTCGCCCCCGGCGAGGAGATGCTGGCGCTTTACAACAAACGTTTCGTGCTCGTGGCGCTCAATTGGGACGACGATTGGGAGCGGGCCTCCCAGGATTACGAGCTTTTTTTATACGACGTGAACGGCAACGAGTTGGCCTCTTCCCAGGATACACAAAGCGGTGAGCTTGGTCATGAGCCGGTCGAGTGGCTGCGTTACGAGACCGGCGGCGCGGTCGTCTACGCCGTCGTCTTGGCTTATCAGATCGATGAGCCCGCCATACTGGACATCTTCGTCAACGGCGCCGAGGTGGCGTATCCCTCCCCGGCTTACAGCCTCTGCCCGCCGGCCGACGCGGTGGGATCGCTGACGGTGGGCGCGGCCAATTGGCAGGACGATTCCCTGGCCGAGTACAGTTCCCAGGGGCCGAGCACCGACGGGCGGCTCAAACCGGAGATCTCGGCGCCCACGGGTGTCTCCGGCGCGATCTACGGCGCGGAGGGATTCCACGGCACCTCCGCTTCGTGCCCTCACGTCGCCGGAGCGGCGGCCCTGGTCTGGCAGGCCTACCCCGATTTCTCCCGCCAGGAGGTGACCGACTTTCTCCTGACCCACGCGCTCGACCTGGGCGAGCCAGGGCCGGATACCGGCTATGGTTACGGGCGTTTGCAACTGCCGTCCCCTCCCGACGTGGCTGCGGCCCCCCATCCGACAGCGACGCCTATGCCCGAGCCCGTGTCGGGACCCACGGCGACCCCGGCGCCGTTGTCCACGCCGACCGCGGTGGCTTACGCCACGCCGATCCCTCCCGCGCCGCCCTCTGGGGATGGGTCGGGCCTGTTGGCGTTGACCGGTTTGGGGATCATCTCCGGCGGGTTATGTTGTTTAGGGGGCGGGTTGTTGTTGTTCGTCGCCATGGGCATATTCATCGCTCGTCGCCAGCGACCCGTTCCGCCGCCGGTTGTCCAACCCGAGCCTTATGTGCCAGAACCTCCGCCAGTGTACCCAACGCCTGTTCCATCGCCGTCACCTTCTCCACCGCCGCCCTCTTCGGCGCGTTGCCCCGCCTGCGGGGATGATGTGCGCCCCGATGCGCGTTTCTGTCCCACCTGTGGTCAGACCCTGCAGCAGGAACAGCAACCGCAGCGTTGCCGCCATTGTGGACAAGAACTGCGGGAGGGCGCGCGCTTCTGCCCCAAGTGTGGGGAGACGGTCTAGAGGAAGATGCTCAACGCTGCACGCTAAGATTTTCGCATCAAGCCGTTTCTCGTGAATTTTTTTTATTTGCTTCGATGTTGACAGACAGGATGACTTGTGCTATAGTTAAACGTACTTCGTTATGTCCTCAGATTAGGGCCTGAGCGATAGAATTCTTGCACCGCGAGCAAAAAGTTGGTGGTCGAGACTTCCTTTTTGGCTCTGCCAGGTTAGGCCCTTACAGGGTCAACATCGACAAAACTTTGTCGATAAGTCAAACAGCGATGCCGAGCAGTTGAAACAGAGCGTACATTTGCAATCGAATAGTCTCGTAGTGAGCATCAATCGGGTGA
>DSAR01000031.1 GCA_011046405.1 Chloroflexota bacterium
GCCTATGCGCCATCGGCGCACGCCATCGGCGCACGCCATCGGCGCGGATTGTGATCCGCTCTGCACACGTATGCTGAGCAGTTACACATCCAGAAGAATTCGTGTTATTCGTCCATTCGTGTCATTCGTCCATTCGTGAGATTCGTGATCCAAAAACTTACGCCCCGACCTCACGGACCCGGCGGAAGAATTCCTCCCGCAAGGCCGGGATCACCTCGTCCGCCTTGACCGCCGCGATGTATTCGGCCAGGTACTCGGCTTCCCATTGGAGCAACTTCTCGCCCTTCTCCCTCGTCGCGACCCGGGCGTCGCCGGCGTAGTGCTCCGGGTAATCGGCGTACCACCAGATCCCGCTATAGGTGGGCGGCAAGCCCTTCATCCGTCCCCGGGGCAGCGAGGCGCCTTCCACCCGGTCCATCCTGGCCAAATCCGAGTAAGTGCCCAGGATCAGGCTGCTTTCCCGCTCGCCGCCGTGCCCGCCGTAGGGCGCTTCGGCCATCTCCTCCCATTCTGTTTCCCTCTCGGGCGAGAGGTGACGCTGGGGGATATAAATAGAATAAGGCTTCTCTTCCCACAGGGCGCATTGGGCCAAGAACGGCAAGAAGGCGCTGTTCCCCCCGTGAGCGTTGAGGACGACGATCTTCTTGAAGCCGTTGCGCCCAATCTCGTCGAACACCCCCTGGACCAGGTCGAAGAGCAGCCGGGGGGCGATGGTGATCGTGCCGGGGAAACAGCGCGCCTCGTAGATCTGGCCGAAATAGAAGGGCGGAAAGACCACGGCCGGCTCGATCTCGGCGGCCCGGCAGGCGATGGCTTGACCGTTGAGATAATCGGTGCCCAGGGGCAGGTGATCGCCGTGCTTCTCGACCACGCCCAGGGCGATCACGCAGACGCCGGTCTCCTGCACCGCCTTGGCGAAATCCGCTGACGTTAATTCTTCCCACTGCATTTTTGTTCTCCTTAGTCGTTTTGTTATCTGGCTCTCTGCTAGTTCGCCTGGTTGGCTTAGCAAGTGGTCAGCTTTTCGCCACGAATTACACGAATTGTCACTAATTTTTGGTTTTTCGTGTTAATTCGTGCAATTCGTGGCTAATCTCTCACCGCGGCCATGCGAAATCCCAAAGAACCTGTTATCTCATTCGATATATGTGTCACGTAAGGCGTAAAACGTGAGGTCTGTTTACGTCTTACCCATTACGTTTTACGCTTTGGCTATCCTCACTGTACACGCCCCGATACGCCACTGGCAACAGATCGGCGATGCGGTGCATGATGAGGTCGGTATATTGGCGCAGTTTCTTGCTTCGCACACGCCCGCTTTCTGGCAGGCGAAAGGGTTCGCCGACGATGATCTGCACGTCGGTGCGGCGCAGACGGGCCAGGTTGCGCATGATCCTCTCGCTGCCCACGATGCCCACCGGCACGATGGGCACGTCGGCCCGGGTCGCCAGGTAGGCCGCGCCGACTTTTCCCTCCTGCAGGGCATAGGGGCCCCGGGCGCGGGTCCCCTCCGGGGCCACGCCCAGCGCCTCCCCCCGTTCCAGGACAGCCAGCGCCTCTTTCAACGCCCGGCGGTCCACCTCCCCGCGCTTCACCCAGATCGATCCCATCATCCCCAATATAGACGCGTACAGGGGATTGCGCCGGTGCTTGGCCGCCGCGAAGGCCCGGATCGCGTGCGGACAAATCACCAGCAGCAGGGGAGAATCGAAACCGGAGAGATGATTCGTTGCCAGGATGTAGGGCGGTTCCGAGGGGATGTTTTCCAGCCCCACGTATTCTCGACACGTGATCAAGCCAAGGACAAAATCAACAAAGGCGCGCACGAAGCGAAATAACAAGGTCTCACCTCCAAAACAATCTACTCAGCCGTCACCCGGGCCAGGGCCAGGACGTGGAAGTCGGCCGGCGGGTCACCGTGAAAATCGAGCCAGAGGTCGAAGGACGCCGTTCCGCCGGGCGCCAGGTTTTCCTCCAGCTCCAGGGACTTCTGCCGGAATCCCGTGACTGTGCCTTGGGTGTCGTACGTCGTTGCGACGACGAGCGCCCGGTTGGCCGCCCGCTCGGCGCCAGCGTTCTGAACCTGGCCCTGAATCCGAAATCGGGGATCCGATAGTTGCCCATCGACCTCGACGACGGTCAGTGGGATGTAGGATCTGGTCAGTTCGCCGGCCGTCTCTCCGCGAATGACAAGGACCTGGGAATTGACCCAATCGGCCGGGGGATTGGTGAACAAAACGCCAAAAGGCGCGCGTTCTCCCGGCGGGATGAGATCGGCGGCCACGAACGCATTGGCGGCGACCAACAATTCCCCACCGGCGTCGTAGAGCGCGACGCGCACCTGGACGTGGGTCAACGCCGCCTCGTTGGGATTTTCCACCTCTCCCAGGCACCACAAGCTCCCCACCGGTGTGCGGTAAAAGCCTACGCCCTGCGGGTCCAACGGCGCAGGCGTCGGCGTGGGCAATAACAGACCCGGAGCGATCTCGACCTCGTCGTCGCCGCTCGGGATGATCAATTCCTGCCCGATCTTCAGAAATTGTGGGTTTTCAATCCCGTTGGCAGCCTGGATAGCCTGCACGCTCACGCCGTACTGGTAAGCGATGGCGCCCAACACGTCCCCTGATTGGACGACGTGGATGATCGGGGTAGGCGTCACGGTCGGTGTGGGGGTGGCGGCGGGCGGAGCGAAGGGCGCCGTGGCCGTGACCCGAGGCGTTGGAATCGGGGCGAACGTCGCCGTGCTGGTGGGGTGAATCCCCCGGGTCGGCGCGGGCGTGACGACCTCGCTCCGACACGCCGTTAGACCGCTCAGGATCACGATCAGGGAAAAGATGAGGATTTTTCTCTTTGACATAGATATCTATTCACTCACTTCACTTCCTCGGTGTTCGTCGCGCCATGTGACTATTATAACACCGTCTTCCTCAAGATGGTACGTTGGGCGATGTCACATTAGACGTCCGAAGTCTTTAACAGGCTCTTTGATCGACTAACGCCTTGCGAAAGCTGACTTTTCGCGTATTCCCAAGCCACTTTCTAGACTTCGGAAGCCTGAGTTGGCGAATGTGACGCTGTAGAACGACCCACAGGCCCTGCTCCTGCCGGATTTGTAACCCGGCGGCTTTCGAAAGGTTCTGAGCATATTGTCCAGCATATTGATCGTTTCTTATGCCAAATCGGGGGTTACGCGCAACGTCCCGTTGCCAGCCCCTCCGAACAGGTGTCTGGGGTGTTACTTACTATGAGCCTTTGTGGCGATTTAGATTGTGATTTACCTGATTATACCATAATGATCCCCACAAGCTAGAAAATGTATCGCTAACGTGCGCTAAAGCGCCTATCCGAACGAGCCAGAAGCAAGAGGGATCATTTGACTGGCGCATCCTTGCTCGCGGTGTAAGAATCCGATTGCTTGGCCCCGGTCTCAGTTGACAGGCACCGGAGGCACGCTATAATCTCCTCAGGAGCCCATTATGCACATCGGTATCGACGCTCGAATTGCTCACTACGCCCGGGGCGGCATTCGCAACTACGTGTTACGCCTGCTGGAGAGAATACCCCCACTGGACCCTGGCAACGAGTACTACGTTCTGTACAGCCGCAAGGCACGCCACCCGCCCGTTTTGGGGGCCAACGTCACGTCCATCCCGTGCTGGACGCCCTCACACCATCGTATCGAGCGGTGGGCCTTGGGCGTCGAGATCGCGCGGCTGCGGCTCGACCTGTTGCACACTGTCGATTTCATCCCCCCGGCCTTCGGCTATGGCCAGTCGGTCATCACTGTGCACGATCTGAATTTCCTCTATTACCCCCAGTTCCAGACGAGTGAGAGCCGCCGGTATTACAATGATCAGATCGCGTGGGCCGTGGGCCGGGCCGCATACATCCTGGCCGATTCCCACGCGACCAAATTGGATCTGGCTGAATTGTTGCACACACCGGCCGACAAGATCACGGTGGTGCACTTGGCAGCCGACGCGGCCTTTCGTCCGATACCGCAAGCCCAGGCCGCACAGGTCGCGCGGCGCTACGACTTGAGCCCCGGCTACCTGCTGACGGTGGGCACCATCGAACCGCGTAAGAACCTCCCGGGCCTGCTCCAGGCTTACGCCCGGCTGCGCGCGACGGGGACGACCGAGGCATCTCTCGTCGTGGTCGGCGGCAAGGGCTGGCTTTACGACGAGGTCTTCGAGCGCGTCGAGTCCCTGGGCCTGGCCCAACACGTGCGCTTTTTCCACGGCGTGCCCGACGAAGACCTGCCGGGGTTGTACAACGCGGCCAGCGTCCTGACCACGCCATCGTTCTACGAGGGTTTCGGCCTCCCGGCCCTGGAGGCGATGGCCTGTGGCACGCCGGTCGTCGTCGCTGACCGGGCTTCGCTGCCCGAGGTCGTGGGAGACGCGGGCCTGCTGGTGGATTCAGAGGACGTGGTCGACATCGCACACGCCCTGACCCGGGTGTTGACCGAGCAAGCGCTGAGAGCGCAAATGCGCGCCCGGGGCCTGCAACAGGCCGCCCGCTTTAGCTGGGAACGGGCCGCTCGTGAGACGCTCGCCGTCTACCGTCAGGTGCTGGGCCGATGAAGATCCTGTTCCTGACGCCCCAGATTCCCTATCCACCCCGCCAGGGCGCCGCGTTGCGCAATTGGGGCCTCATCTCGGGTCTGGCCCACCGGCACGACGTGGCTATTCTTTCTTTCGTCTCTGGAATGAGAAACGACTCGGCCGATGAACTTACGGACGAGGAAAATCGAGAGGGGAGCGCCGATATTCTGCACCAGACTTGCCGCGTCGAGACCGTGCCGCTGCCAGCCCGCTCGCTCTCCGGGCGATTGCGCGATCTGCTCATCACCCGCCAGCCCGACATGGCGCTGCGGCTGGCCTCCGAAGCGTACGCCCGGTGTCTGGCCGATTGGCTCGCCCGGGAAACGTTCGACGTCGTCCAGATCGGCGGCATCGAGATGGCCCCCTACCTCGACGGGCTGGAGAAAGCCCGTCCCCGTCCGCTTATCGTCTTCGATAATCTCAATTGTGAATATCTCTTGCAGAAGCGGGCCTTCCTCACCGACCTGCGCGCGCCCCGCCGGTGGGTCGGCGCGGCCTACTCATTCGTCCAATGGCAGCGATTGCGCTGTTACGAGGCCCAGGTCTGCCGGCGCGCAGACCGGGTCGTGGCCGTCTCGACCAAGGATGCGGCGATGCTGGAGGACCTGGTCCCTGGCATGGACGTGAGCGTCGTCCCCAACGGCATCGAGAGCGCGGCCTACTCGGTCGCGATCGAGCAAAAAGAATCCCATATCCTCGTCTTCACCGGCGCCATGGACTTTCGCCCCAACGTGGATGCGGTGTTGTGGTTCGCGCGCTACGTCCTACCCTTGATCCAGGCCGAGGTACCCGACGTCCACCTCCTCGCCGTCGGGCAGCGGCCTCACCGGCGGTTGGAACCCTTGCGCGCCGACCCGGCGGTGACGCTCACCGGCTGGGTGGCCGAAACGCAGCCCTACATCGCCCGCGCGGCGGTTTGCATCGCGCCGTTGCGCATCGGCGGCGGAACGCGCCTCAAGTTGCTGGAGGCGATGGCGATGGGCAAAGCGCTCGTCTCCACGCGCCTGGGGGCCGAGGGGTATCCGGTGGAAGATGGACGGGAACTCCTATTGGCCGATGCGCCGGAAGCCTTCGCCGCTGCCGTCGTGGCGCTCCTGCGCGATCCCGAGCGGCGGATTGCGCTGGGCCGGAACGCCCGCACCTTCGTCGAGGAGCAGTACGACTGGCGACACATCGTCCCGCGATTAGAGGCCGTTTATGTCTCTTGATTTGGTGGGGGGGCTCTCTGTTGAGTGTTGTTGAACATTTTTGCCACAGATTTCACGAATCAACGCTAATTTCGAACGGGCGTATCTACAAGTTGGGGGGAGTGCAGATAGCCCTGTGCTTTTTTGCCACGAATTGCACGAATTTTACGAATTTATCTTCTTTTCTTCGTGTTAATTCGTCAAAACCTGTCCTGAGCGTAGTCGAAGGATTCGTGGCAGATTTTAACCCAGTATGTGGGACTAGCATTTGGCGAAGTCGAGTGACTGCTCACCTTGTGCCCGCCGGATCACAATCCGGCAGTTTACAGGCGACGTGTTGGCTTCCGTCACCACCCATGATGGCCCTTGCACCATCGACGCGGATTGTGATCCGCACTGCA